>PIVZ01000296.1 GCA_003354045.1 bacterium | reverse complement strand
GATCGACTGCGGGGCCGGGGTGCCCTTCACCTCAAACTCGGGCTCCCGCGCGCCCTCGGTGGCCTCCATCTCTTCCCAGATGCCGACGCCCAGGAGCACTGGGGCGCACAGCCGGCGCAGTGCCCACGACTGCGGGCGCCACAGCATCATGCGGTCGGGCCAGTCCTGCCATGGGCCTTCCTTGTCCCAGAGGGGGATGGATACCTTCTGGCGGTTCCGGCTGCCGTACTCGCCCTGCCAGCTCGTCACTTGAGCGTTCTTGATGTCCGCCACGGTGCACGACTCCTCGCAGGAGCGGCCATCCTCCAGCGTCACCTTGACCACGCTACGCAGCTCGTTCGGCCAGTCGGATTTGGATCGGTACACCGGGCGGCGCTGCATCACCTTCCCGCCAAGCTCCCACCAGTGATCGATGGTGTGAACCTTGCCGCGGTCGTGGCAGAGGGCTACGGCGAGGTCCCCGTAAATCATGGGCTTCCCGTTGATGGGCGCCATGCCGTCAAGGGACACGAATGGGTCGAGGCCCAGGCGACGGCCCTTGAGGATCACGACGGCCGCCTTCTCAGGCGTGTCGAATCCCTTGGGCAGGAACCCGGACGAGTGAAGGATGATGGCGAGGGCCATGACATCGCCCACACTGGAGAGGACGACGCCCGTTTCCGTCAGCGCCATCTCGGGGTAGTTCTCGCGCACGTTGGCGATGCGGGTGGACACGTCGTTGTCCTGCCCTGCCAGGGCTTGCCCCTGGCCTTGTTGGTACTGGTTCATCGCTGGCTTCTCCTTTCAGCTATCGGTTCAGGAATGCGGGCGGGTACATCACGTTGATGCCCTGCTCCGCGTAGTCGGGCCACACGCCGGACTCGGCGCATCGGCGGAATCGGTCGCGCAGGCCATAGTACAGATCGCGCCCGATCTTCAGGTACTCTTCCGACATCCAGTGGATGCCGCAGGCGTGGGGTGGCGCCTCCTCGAAGGCGATGAACCCGAATCGATCGTGGGGGATGCCCGATGCCTCGGTCGCGCCCACGGTGTACATGCCCCCCTGTAGGTACAGCTGGTCCTTGATCACTTGGCGTTCGAACCCCTCGTCCGATGCGTCCTGCACCTTCTTCACATCGAGGATGGTGGGGCCGTCGTCGGTATCGTTGAGCAGGTCCAGGCGTGCGCGCTCACGCAAGTCGCTCTCATTGTCGTCCCACGCGGCCGTGGCTTCGACCAGCCCGCCGCCTTGCAGTACCGGCTGGATCTTCGGGTGCCGGCGCACGCGCATGATCATGCCGAGCAGGTTGATGGCCTTCGCCTTTGGCACGATCGTCTTTTCCGCGTGTTCCTTGCGGAAGTCTGCCAGCACGCCTCGCCCATAGCTCGACTTGCCGTCGACCTGTGGCTCTAGCGCGTAGTCCTCGAGGAACCGCTCGGGCTCGAGGATCCCCGCGTGCAGGGCGCTGCCCTGGATCATGTCGGGGGTGGCCACCACGCTGCCGGGGTGGTCGAGCATGTGGCGCAGCTTGAACGGGCACGTGCGGATCACGCGCAGTTGCGACCGCGATACGCGCGCGTTGGCGTGATACACGTGGTCCGGAATCCACGGCTTGCGTACGCCGTCGTACATGCCGGGCTCGGCCAGCGGGTCATCGGTTGTCATCGGCTTCTCCTAAAGCGTCGAGGGAACGCGGGCCAGAGTGTGCTCCCTGGCCCACGTGGTCAAGGGAAACCCGTCACCACCGCCTGGTGGGGTCAGGGCGGGCCGATCGGGGTGGCTCGACCTCGGCGCCGAGTTCGGGGTTGGTGGCCCGCTGGAGTTCGTAGGGGAGCGCGATGTCCCCGGCCCCGTCGGCGCAGGTGTCGCAGACCACGGGGCATCCGTGCTCCGCGGAGAAGTAGGTGCCGCACCAGGTGCAGCAGGCGCCCGTCACGCAATCGTCGGCTATTTCGGCCATGGCTATGCGCCCTCCTTGGCGGAGAGGGCGTGGCAGAACTCGTCCACGTCGATGTCCTGGATCTCGTATTGGCCCACGTCTTGTTTGAACGACTCAAGGACCGCCCGCGCCCGCGCCAAGTGCGCCGGGCCAAACACGCCGTCCTCATATAGCGCGTTGTGCCGGATCGGCGTGCCGGGTTCGGGCCCCACAAACTCGTCGATCTCGTCCGTCAGATTCGATGACGCCAGGCCGCACTTCCGCTCCGTGTTGGATTCGCGGAGAAGGCGGGTGGCTTCCTTCCGTTTGCGATCCAGGTCGGACGCCGTCGCGATGGCCGCAGCGTACACGGACTGTTCCTGCTTGGTCTTCTGCTTCAGGTCGCGGACGACGGCCGCATGCGCATCTGTCATGGAGTCCAGGCTCTCCTCCGCCTTGTCGCCTCTCGATCTCGATTCTTCTAGGAGGCCCTGGAGCTTGGCGATCGTGGCGTCTGCATTCGCTCGCGACATGCACGGCTCTAGCGGCGCGGTCGCGTCCGGCCGCTTCTCGCAGTGCCACGTGAACCCGGTGGCCGTCGCCTCCCGCACGATCATGCACCTGTCAACGGGCAGGCCCGTGTATCGAATGAACTCGCGACACATTCCCTCCAGAATTGCCGCATCTTTGCGTGCGCATTCGGCGACGGAGTCCTTGGTCGCATCGCTCGGCGCGTGCTCCCCCAGCCCCTCCATGGTGGGCGAGCGGGTCGGGTCGCGTTCGAGGTGGACGCTTCCGTCGTTGGGTGCGCCAGGCTTCTCGCGGCCGGGGAATGTCACGGTGGGGGAGCGGTAGCCCGTGGCGTACGGCGTCGCGTCGCCGCTGTGGTCCATGGGCTTGGCGGCCAAGACGCGCTGCACTGTAGCGGGGGTCGACACGCCGCCAGGCATGTGGCACCAGCAGTCCCCGTCGGATATGAAGTGCCCCAGCCGCGTCTTCAAGATCGTGCCGGGCTTGCCCGTAGGGGTGCTGCGGGCCCCACCCGGCCCGTACGGCAGCCCCTCGCTTGGGCGGGGTTCCATCTTGGGCGCGTTGTCCAGGTCGGCGAGCGTGCCGAGCGCTTGGTCGGTCACGAGGATCTTGGGATCGAAGTCGGCGTAGACCCTGCCCGTCTTCGGGTCTTTCTTGTTGGGGGGGACGTGCATCGGCGCGGACTTCACGGCGATCTTACCCTTCGGCCAGTAGCCTGGCTCCGGCAGGCGGCGGGCGATCTCGTCCAGGCCGTTGACCATCGCGCGAAGCAGCGGCTCTTGCTTCTCGTTCGCGCCCACGACCGCGCCCAGGATCGTCCCGAGCACGCGCTCGCTTCGGTCCATGCGCTCGGCCAGCTCGGCGGCGAGGGAGTACATAACCCGGCTGGACTCGGGGCCGTTGCGTTCTTCGACTCCTAGCGATATGTCGCGCATCTGTTCGGGGGTCTTCATCGTGGCGTCCTTTTGCCTTGTGCTTTCATGCGGTCGTGCCGCTCCTGCCACGTCTCCGTGGCCTCTTCGGGTTGCAGTTCGTTCACGGTCCATTCGCGCGGGGCCATGCGCGGCCGGGGATCCGGCATCGGGCCCCGTAGCCAGTAGCACAGCACCAGGTGGCCGACGCCAACGCCGATCAGGATCCCGATCGCGGCGGCGCCGACTAGCACATTTCTGATGCGCTCTTTCATGTCAGGCTCCGGTGGCGTCATGGATCTCTTCGCACGCAATCTCGCGGATCAATTCCTCGAGGCGCTCGGACGCGGTGGGCGGCGTCACGTCCGGCTCGGGCTCGGGCGGCTTCCCGACGAGGCCCTTGGCGCGGGCGCACTCGTCGCACCACTCCACCTGGATGTCGGGGGTGCCGACGTGGGCGCTCGGATTCCTGCCCTCGCTATCGATGAACAACTGCATGCGCCACCATTGCGTCCGTCCCCTTTTGGTGCTGATGGTGTGCGTGTCGCCGCACTTGTCGCACGTCATTGTCGTTGTGTGAACCATTGGCTTCTCCTGTTTCGGTTTTCGGTTACGACTTCCACTCCGCGAATTCGTCGGTTAGCAGAAGGATTTGATTTCCGGTCGCCAAAATATCTGCGGCTATGTCCGCGGCTCGTGTTCCAGGGAACGCCGTGATCTGCAAACCAACGGGCGTCCGCATCTCCAGCAACACGTTATGGATGTCCGGCACAGCGTTTAGCACACGAATCACAGCGTCGCGCCTCTTCGCTGCTTCGGGCAACTCGCCCGGGAATACCGCTAGCGAGCAGCCATTCGCATCGATGATGGCGCATGGCGTGTCCGTCGCAGAAAAGGGACCCCACAGCGTGCCGCCGTTTGAATCTTTCATGGCTTCTCCGTTCTACGGCTGGGTGATCTGCTGCACCGCGCGCTCCAGCCATTGCGCTCGGGCGGTTTCGGGTAGGGCGAAATACAACGCCCGCAGGGCGCTGATCGATTCGGTCTCGGGGTCGGCCTTGTACAGCGACGGCTCATCGGGCGTCAGGTTCCCCGACTCCGCGCGCTTCGCGGCCTGCGCGTCGAGTTGCTCCCACGCGGCAATCGTCGCCTTGGGCAATCGGTCCAGCCACTTGCGGCGATCGAACAGGATGGTTCCGCCGAGTCCCTCGTCGATCTCGAAGACATCGCCGATGTCCGCGCCCGGGATCTTGTCGGGGATGAACACGGCATTGCCCGCGGTGCGCTCGGGGATTCCCGCTTCACGCCAGTCGAGCGGCACGCGCAGGTATGCGAAGGCCAGACGGCCGTGGAAGATGGCGCGTCCGCAGCAGGTGAGGATGATCGGGGTGCGATCGGACATGTGGCCTCCAGTCAGTGAAGCCCCAGTGAGGACTTCAGTGTGGCGTGTAGCTGCTCCATCACCTTGCCATCCACCGCGGCCTTCACCTTCGCCTTGGCCTCCTTCATCACGCCGCCGAATTGCTGGCGGAACTCTCTCTCGACCACCTCATCGCAGAGGCGCGCGACCAGCGGCTTCCCCCCACGGTTGCCGTAGTGGTCCTCCTTCTTCGCGTCCAGGGTGCGAGAGATGCGGTCTCGGAGGGTGATGGGCTTGCCGCCGTCCACGGTCTCCCCCCACTGGTTGGTGCGCGACCACCCCGCAGCAAGCACGGCATCCACAGCTTCGAGCATTTTTGCCTCCACGATGGTCCTTGCCTGCTCATCCACCAGGCGGTTCACCTCTTTGTCGAGCCGCGCCTCCACTTGCTCGCCGATGCGGTCGGCTATTCGGTTCAACACGTAGTCCCGGATGGACTCTGCGTCCACGCGGATCTCGATCACTTCGCAATTGTCATCAGTCATAGCTTCTCCGTGGGTGAAGGTGGCGACGCCGGACGCCAGCACGCGCCCGACGCCGCCAGGGATAGGGATCCTACACGCCTTGCAGCCGGCGCTTGTCGGCCTGCCGCTGCGCTTCGCGCCGCGAGCCGAACCCGTGCCGGATGCTGTTCGAGTCCTCGCACGCGGTAGCGTGGCAGACGGGGCAGCGCCCGTTGCTGCATCGGGATCCGATCTCGGTCGGGGCGCCGCACACGTCGCAGATCAGCGCCTCGATGCACTGGGGGCATCCGGGGGCGTGCGGGTACGGGCGGGCGAAGTGGGGGGTGATCTTCGGTTGCGGCGCGTCGTCGTCGGCCTCGAACACGTCAGCGCATCCGAGCCCCGCAACGCGGGAGAGGTGCCACCTGGCGGTGCCCTCCTTCTCGAACCGGTGCGCGTTCGCGGCGCGGTGGTCGTAGCCGTAATCGCTGATCGTGCCGTGCCGCGCGCTACGCTGGGGCAGCGAAGCGACGTACCAGGGGCGTGGCTCGCCCATGCGCTGGCCCTTGATGATCCAGGCTTGGTCCATCACCAGGTCTCCCCCGCGTCCGCGGGATCGAAGGCCGACGCGGGCTCGTCCCGGTAGCCTGAATCCCGCCAGCACCTGGGGCAGTAGCGGCCCGCGTAGATGCCGAGGGAGTATCGGACTTCCGCGCCCTTGGCGTCGCACCGGGAGCACGGGTTCCCCATCTCCTCGAATGTGGCAGCTCGGACGCCCGAGCCCCAGCAGCGATCGCAGCCCGCGGTGCACTCGCACGCGCGCTCGTCGTCGTCCATCTTGGGGGCGGTCATCGGGATACCTCCGCGCAGCGCCG
>PIVZ01000295.1 GCA_003354045.1 bacterium | reverse complement strand
AAGCCGGCCGCCGGAGCCTCGGTCGAGGCCTCCGTGTGTCCCACCAGCAACACGCAGGTGCCCGCCCCCGCCGCCTCGAGGATCGCTGCCACGCGTCGGTCCACTTCGCGGTAAGCCTCCGCCAGCCGGGAGCGATCGACCTCCTCAGCGAGACCCCGCGCAGCGACCAGCAGAGTCTCGAAGTAGACCAGTAGGCGCCAACGTCCGGCAGCCAGGCGACCGGCTTCGGCTGCCCTCAGAGACGAGAGCTCGCGGATTTGTTCGTATACCACCTGCTCAACGCCGTCCTCACGGATGATCTCGGAAGGATCCTCACCAACGTAGATCAACAAATCCTCCATGCGGCCGCTGCCGTGTAGGAGTCCGAGGTTGTGATAGATCGGTGTGAGATAGTAGCGAGTCCGGTCGAGCCGGTGCACCTTGAACGCTCCAGAGCGACGGTCGGGCGGTTGTAACTCGATCTCGAGCCACTCACTCCACTGGCCGACATCGAGGGCCTCGCCGGCAAGCAGTATGCGCTTGCGTGCGCCGTCGTAGGGCCAGCTGAGCTCTCCCAGGATGACGTCGCGTGCGTCCGCAACGCGGCCATGACTGGCCCCGACGAACCCCGTGGCCGGGTCGGCCCCGGGGCGAACCGTTACCGACTTCTTGACGCCCGGACCCGCCCCCGGCACTGCCACGACGACGGCGTGTGCAGTTCCCATTCTCGACCAGACCGGCCGCTGCTCCGCTGTAACCGTGGCCGGCGGCGCCTGGCCGGCAGGCGGTCCGTCGAGAGAACCTGTGAATGCAGTCTGCCAGAAAGTCGCCGAGCCGGCGCGCGGCGGATTGCGAAGCTCCCCGAGCACGGCAGTATCCACCAGCGAGGCGAGCGTCGGGACGGCCCCGCTGACCGCCAAGCTGAGCAAGACGTCGAGTTCCATCCCCGGGACCGCAATCACGGCCACACGCCGGTGACGCTCGGCAGGCAGGCTGGCGAGGCACGTGAGAAGCAGAGCAACGGCTACAAGTCTGGCAATCAGCGCAAACACGGGGACATACCGCCGGAAACCACATTACCAAGCCGGAAGCCCGACCAGACTTCCAGCTAGACTTCCGGCACCCTCCTCTCTACACTAAGCGATAGTCGCACTCCAAGGCGCCGGATTCCCTGCGGTAAAGCGCTCGCAGCCCATGCCAGAGCAAATCAGGCCCGACTCTCCTCTACTCTCGATCGTAATACCGGTCTGCAACGAACAAGACTGCGTCGATGAATTGCTCCGCCGTGTACGCGACGTGCTGGCCGGTCTCGAGTGCGAGCACGAGATCATCTTCGTAGACGATGGCAGCACCGACGACACACTGGCGAGAATAGAAGGGCACGCAGACACGGACGAGCGCGTTCGCTACATCTCTTTCTCGCGAAACTTCGGCCACCAGATGGCGCTTTCGGCGGGCGTGGACCATGCGCGCGGGGATGCGGTGATCTCACTCGACGGGGATCTACAGCACCCGCCCGAGCTCATCGCCGAGCTCGTAAAACACTGGCGAGAGGGCAAGGACGTCGTCTACACCGTTCGTACCAGCAGCGAGGGCCACGCGGTCAAGGAAACCTTCGCGAAGGCCTTCTACTGGATTCTTCGCAAGCTCACGGGCGTAGACGTTCCGACCGGCGGCGCGGACTTCCGCCTGCTCGACCGCAAGGCGGCCGATGCCTTGCGGTCGTGCGACGAGCATTTTCTGTTCGTTCGCGGGCTGGTCCCGTGGATGGGCTTCAACCGCGAAGCCGTCCCTTATCACGCCGACGCCCGCTACGCCGGCGACACCAAATACGTGCCGAGCCGTATGCTCCGCTTCGCGCTCGACGGCATCTTCTCTTTCTCGATCGTGCCACTACGCTTGATATCGCTGCTCGGGGCCATCACCGTCGGCCTTGGCATTCTCTACGGCGTCTACTCGCTCTCGATACGCCTGCTGTCGGACACGGCGGTGTCGGGCTGGACGTCTCTGGTCATCGTCATCCTCGTCTTCAGCGGTACGCAGCTACTGAGCCTCGGGATCTTGAGCGAGTACGTGGGCAGGATCTACGAGGAAGTGAAGAAGCGGCCCCGCTACATCGTCGCGCAAAAGAGCCCTACCGTGGTCTCGCGCGGACCCCGGGAGGAATCGTCGTGAGAAGATCATTGTGCGCGGCCATGGTAGCCCTGCTGGCCTTGGCTTGGGGATGCAGCGAGGGAACCGTCAAGTTCGGCGGCGATACTGATCAGGAAGAGAACCCCGTGATCGTTACCGGCAACATCGACGATGTGACGCCCGTAAACACGCGCGACATCGTCGTTTTCGTCTTTACCGACCTGACCGACGACGACGACGGCGTGGTCGACTTCAAGCCTTTTGCCGATGCCGAGGCGGTCGTCGTCGAATCGGGGAGCTCGGAGTTCACGATAGACGATGTTCAGAACGGAGCGCTGACTGTTGTATTTCTTCTCGACAACGCCGGAGATGCGGCCGACGGCGAGATCAACGATGGAGACCAGGTGGCCGTGCTTGCCGATGACGACGGCAGGCTCGATGACGTGCGCGCCGGCACGACCGTCACGATAGATGACGTCGATATCGACTTCGCGGCCTTCCCTCCCGCTGCGGAAGGCGCCATCGCGGATGAGATAACGAAGAAGACGACTCTCTAGCGGCGGCCATGAGCCTCGCGCGGACTCCCGCAGACCCCACGCAGGCGGCGTGCCACCGGCGCGTCGCGTACCGAGAACGAGGACCGCGCCGGGCTCCGTCTACATATAAGAACCGCCCGTAACCAGCACCACGTGACCGGTAACGAAATCGGCCAGCGGAGAGGCCAGGAACAGCACGGGCCCCGCGGCCTCTTCCGGCTTGCCCGGTCGGCCGAGCGGAATTCCCTTGATCGCCATTTCGCGAATACCCTCGGGGATGCCGATCTCGACCTCGTTTCCGTCCACGCTGGCCTTGATCGAGCGGTCCTTGGCCTGGGTCAGCCGCGTCTCGATGAAACCGTAGGCCACCGCGTTGACGCAGACATTGTAACGGCCCCACTCCTTGGCCAGCGTCTTGGTAACGCCCACGATCCCCATCTTGCCGGCCGAGTAGTTCACCTGGCCGGCATTCCCGGCGACACCGCTGGTCGATGACACATTGATCACCTTGCGCGGCTTGGCCCCTCCCGCCTCATTCTCCTGCTTGGCCAGGTCTCGCCAGTACTTGCTCGCCTCGCGCAGAATGCGGAAAGGAGCGGTCAAGTGGCAATCGATCATGGCGTACCACTGCTCGTCCGACATCTTGTGGATCATGCCGTCGAAAGTGTATCCGGCGTTGTTGACGATGATGTCGAAACCGCCGAACGCGTCCATCGCCCCCGACAGGAGGCGGGATGGGAATGCGGGGTCGGTGACCGAGCCGGCGACCGCTTCGGCCTTGAAGCCGGCCACGCGGATCGCCGCCGCGGTCTCGTTGGCCTCGGTTTCGTCGAGATCGTTTACGAGCACCGAGGCGCCGTTCTCGGCAAGCAACTCGGCCACCGCTCGTCCTATTCCGCGTCCGGCGCCCGTTACTACGGCTGTCTTTCCTTCGAGAAGTTGCATAGCTGATTCTGCCCTTCTTGGCTGGTTGTCCCGCGTGGCGATGCCCTCATCCGACCAATCCTGTCTTTTGCAGCAAGATGACCGCTACCGCAACAGGCACCAGGAAGCGGACGCAGAACCGCCACGCCACAAAACCCCCGGAGTGGCCATCCGTCCCGCGGTAGCCCCCCTCGGCCTCTCCTCGCGTCAGGGCCCAGCCCGCAAACAATGCAATGAAGACGCCGCCACCCGGCAGCATCCAGTTGGTCGCGAGCAGGTCCATCTTGTCGAGGAACCCATCTACCGTGGCCGAAGGCACTCCGAGGGCGAAGATCAGGCCACCGGCTGTCCACGAGGCCCTGATTCGATTCCACTCGAACTCATCGACGAAGAACGACACCACCACCTCGAGTAGAGAGATTGCGGAGGTGAGCGCCGCGAACAACAGCAGCGCGAAGAACACGGTGGCCAGGAACGCGGCGCCCGGCATCATCGCGAAAGCGCTGGGCAGGGTGATGAAGACCAGCCCGGGTCCGGCCGACGGTTCGAGTCCGAAGGTGAAGACCAGGGGAAAGATGACGAGGCCGGCCAGGATTGCCAGTGCGGTGTCCAGCGCAGCAATCAAAAGGGCCGCACGTGTCACCGACTCCGTCGGCGCAAGATAGCTGCCGTAGGTGATCATCGCCCCCATGCCCAGGCTGAGCGAGAAGAAGGCCTGTCCGAGGGCGGCCAGCACCCCCCCCCAGGTGAGATCCTCGAAGCGTGGATTGAGCAGGAACGAGAGGCCTTCGGAAGCGCCCTCGGAGGTCAGAGAGTAGCCGAGCAACATCAGTATGAGCCCGAACAGGAGCGGCATGAGGATCCTGCTCGCGCGCTCGATGCCGGCCTCGACGCCGCCCGAGACGACCACGATGGTGACCGCCATGAAGGCGGCCTGCCACAACACCTGGCGCCCGCCATTGCCGAGCATCCCGTCGAACGTCGCCTGCATGTCCACGCCGGCGGAAGTGAGCGAGCCGCTCGCCGCCATCCACGCGTAATCCATGGCCCAGCCGGCGACCACGCCGTAGTAAGAGAGGATGACGAACCCGGAAGCGACGCCCAGCCAGCCGACCAGCTGCCAGCTGCCGCGCGGCCGTAGCGTGCGAAAGGCACCGACAGGATTGCGCTGCGTGGCGCGCCCGATCATGACCTCGGCAATGATCAACGGGACGCCTACCACCAGCACGGCCGCCAGATATACCAGCACGAAGGCCGCGCCACCGTTTTGCCCGGCGCGAAACGGAAACATCCAGATGTTGCCAAGCCCGATCGCCGATCCGGCGGCCGCCAGGACAAAGCCCACGCGACCCGTCCACGTGCCGCGTGAAGAATCAGCCATTACCTACTCCAGCAAACGAATATCGAGACACTCTCGCCAGCCTCCCCTCGCAGCGCATGGAGTCGCGCCCATAGCGAGCTTCGAAATATACCGGCCCCTCCGTGTGGCGATCGAGACCGGATCAGTGGCCACCCGCGCCCAGATAGTCCCGCACGGCGTCCGGCTTCTTCTTGTCCGTCGCGCCGGCGTCCACGTCAATAGAGAGATATTCGGCCACCCAAGAGGCCAGCTTCGGCTTGCTAAGAGGCGCGCGGCTGACCGCGTAACGCTCCGGCGGCGGCGCGACGTCTCCGGCAACATGACAGGCGAAGCAGTCATACACGCCTTCCGGAAGCTGCCGGCGAACCGAATCCTCGGCCGATCCTGCGCTCTCGGCTGCTTCGAGGATGACCGGACCAAACTCGTAGCCGTCGAGGGCCGCGAAGTAGTCCACCATGTGCGTGGCCTCCTCGCTGGTGAGCCCGAAGGTCGGCATGCGCACGTCGAGCCAAGGTCTCAGCCGAACCGGCTTCATGAGGAAGTCGAACAGCCAGTCACGCTGCACCTTGAGCCCCTCGTCATAGAGCAGCGGCGGCGCGTTCTCGAGGTGCTCTACGTCGTAGTGCTGGCGGATCGTGCCTTCCTTGCCGTCGAAGCTGTGGCACCCCTGGCAGGTGTAGCGCTCGATGAGCTGGCGTCCCCTGCGAATCTTTTCCACCCGGCCGTCCGTGTCGGGAAGGTAGATGGGGTTTATGGGATGGTCGCTACGGCTGGCGAGAAAGACCGTCAGCGCGCGCGCATCGCTCTCGGCCAGACCGAAATCGGGCATGACCTGCTCGATCCGCTCCGTGCCGTACGTGCGAGGTGTGACCAGTTTATTGATGGTCCAGTCGTCCCAGGTGGCCGGGATGTCGAGCCGGTCGCCGAAGAACAGCTCTTCTACCGGCTTGTCGCCAAACGCCGACAGCTCGACGCTGACGCGTGATTCGCCCTCCATACCCGGCATCACGTGGCAGCCGAAGCACCCGTAGCGGCGGATGATATTCCCACCCTCGGCGACCACCGCGGGGTCGGCCAGTTTCACGCGCAAAGCCGGGTCGGGCGCGAGCGGCTCCTTCTCCTTGAGGGTCAGAAGATAGGAGGTTATCGCGGAAGCCTCGTCTTCAGTAAGCAGCAGGCTCG
>PIVZ01000888.1 GCA_003354045.1 bacterium | reverse complement strand
ACGAAGGCCGGATCGCCGCCGTCATAGTGACGCCTTTCCGCCACGAGGCCTTCGAGAAGTCGGTGATGCCGAGCGAGAATTTCCTGCGCGAGGTTCGCGCGCGTTGCGATCGCAACGGTGCGATGATGATCGTTGACGATATCCGCGCCGGGTTCCGCCTGCACATGGGAGGCTCCACTCAGCTCTGGGATGTGACGCCGGACATGATTGTCTACTCCAAGGCGCTCGCCAACGGCTACGCGCTCTCGGCCATGCTCGGGACAGACGCGTTGCGCGACGCGGCACGCGAAGTGTTTGTCACCGGCACCTTCTTCACCGAAGCCGTTCCCATTGCCGCCTCCCTTGCCACCCTCGAAGAGCTCGACAGGACCGACGGCACAGCCCACATGGACACAGTAGGGCGCCGACTCTGCGACGGGCTCGTAGAGCGTGCCCGGGCCGAGGAACTGGCCGTCACGATCAGCGGCCCGCCGGCGCTTCCCTTCATGACCTTCGATGCCGATGAAGGCGGTTTCGGGCGCAGCTGGCTGTTTGCCGGCAGCTGCGCGCGTGGCGGCGTGTTCTTCCATCCCGCCCACAACTGGTTCGTGTCCACGGCCCATTCGGAGGCCGACATCGACGAGGCGCTTGCGGTTGCAGAGCAGGGCTTCTCGGCGGTAAATAAGGAGTTCGGACCCGGCTGATGCCAATGGGCGCCGACGACCACCAATGGAAATACCGCAAAAGAAGACGGTGATAGTGACCCACCACGGACGCCGTTCGGGGCGTCCCTACAAGGTGACCCTGTGGTATGCAGTTCAGGACGGCGAGCTATGGCTTGGCAGCCTGGACGGCGACCGCAACTGGGTGCGCAACATGGAGGCCACGGGTACCTGCGACGTGGACTTCGGCGACGGTCCCGTACCTTGCCAGTGTGATTGGGCCAAAGACCCGGCCGCCATCGAGCGCTTCCGCGAGTCGGTCAAGGCCAAGTATCCGATCGCCAGCCGGGTGCTGGGATTCTTCGTGCGCGGCCGTCGCCAGGTGGCATGCTGTGCGCGGCCGGTCCGCCAGTAAGCCGGCGAGGTAGGCCAGCGAAGTAGACCGGCGCAGCCCAGTCCGCCGGCATCGGTCAAGGCAGCCAGCGGCCGAATATCTGGGGATTCACAAGGGTTGACAGCGGCGGTCTTCTGCTGTGTCATGCCGGCTGACCAACACCGGTCAGAGGGGGGAGGAAGAGGCTTGATGAGTACCGGCAAGAGACATTTTTTCGTGTGCACCAACCGCCGACCGCCGATAGCACCGAAGCCGTCGTGTGCCGGAAACGGCTCCGAGGACGTTCTCTTCGCACTTCGCGAGGAGCGTGAGAAACGGGGCTTGTCGGCGGACGTCTACGTAACGGCCACCGGATGCCTGGGACCGTGCCAGCCTAACGGCGCCTCCATGGTCGTCTATCCCGAGGGCGTCTGGTACAGCAACGTCACCGTTGACGACGTCAACGAGATCGTCGAGAAGCACATGATCGAAGGTGAGG
>PIVZ01000887.1 GCA_003354045.1 bacterium | reverse complement strand
GCGCCCGGTCAAGCCGTAGCTCACGTAGCTCACCCCGGCGCAGCCGTATTCCTGTGGCAACGTGCAACCGAGGAAGCCGAGCTCGCCCATCTCGGAAAGGATCTCGCGGTCGAATCGCTCCTCACGGTTGGCCGTGAGAATCCGCGGCATCAGCTTCTGCTGACAGTAGTTACGCGCCGAATCCCGGATCAGCCGCTCCTCGTCTCCGAGCTGGTCCTCGATAAGAAACGGATCGTCCCACTGGAAAGGCGCCAATGCGGCGTTCTCGGGTCCGGTCTTGTTCGCTTGCTCCACGGCCATGCTGGTGCTCCTTTCGTCGGCCTCTTGCTGAGAGTTTATCGATGAAGTAAGGAATGAATAGCTGGAGCATCGGGCCGGTGCATCTTTCGTGCCCACCCGATGCCGGCTGACTCGTCGTTTCCCACCCTGGGGCGGGGGCTGCAAAGAAGCGACAAGGGGGAAGCTATGCACTTTAGACTGGCAGCCACGCGGGCGTGGATGGAGAACGGACCCATTCTGTCACACGTGAGTGGTGGAATACTCGAGAACGGCATCCGTATCGCCCTGGTGACCGTGGTCCTGATGCTCGTGCCGTCGGTCGGTGCCGCGCAAGTGACCGAAATCATAGACAACACCGGCGACGCCGGCGGGAATCTGCTCGAGGTACCCTACGGCATCGACGTAGACGGGTCGGGCAACGCCTACGTGACCGGGAGCGAGACCGACAACGCCTTCAAGATCACCTCGGGCGGGGTGATTACCGAGATCATCGATCCCACCGGAGACGGCAGCGGCAACGTCCTCAACCGACCCATGGACATCGTCTCGGACGGCTCGGGCAACGTCTACGTGGGGGGCAACTTCAGCGATAATGTCTTCAAGATCACCTCAGGTGGGGCGATAAGTGAGATTATCGACACCACCGGCGACGGGACCGGCAATGTTTTCGATCGGGCAAGCGGCATCGACGTCGATGGAGACGGCAACGTCTACGCGGCCGGCCAGTTCAGTGACAACGCATTCAAGATCACGCCGGGCGGCGCGGTTACCGAGATCATCGACACCACGGGAGACGGCGGCGGCAACCCTCTCGATCAGCCCCTCGGACTGGCTGTGGACAGTTCAGGCAGCGTCTTCGTCGCTGGCGCCAGCAGCCATAACGTATTCAAGATCACCTCGGGTGGGGCGATTAGCGAGATCATCGACGCTACCGGAGATGGAGGCGGCAACGTTCTGACGACGCCCGACGGGGTGGCCGTGGACAGCTCCGGCAACGTCTTCGTGGCCGGCAGCGGCTCCGACAACGCCTTCAAGATTACACCGGGCGGCGTGGTCAGTGAGATCATCGATAGTAGCGGTGATGGCGGTGGCAACCCGCTCAACGAGCCGCGCGGCATCGCCGTAGATCCCGGGGGAAACGTCTTTGTGTCCGGGAACACCACCAGCAACGCCTTCAAGATTACGCCGGGAGGCACGATCACCAAGATAGTGGACGGAAGCGGCGACGGAGGCGGAA
>PIVZ01000886.1 GCA_003354045.1 bacterium | reverse complement strand
TGCAATTGTTTCTGTCTTTTTTTAGTGTTGTTTCGTGGCTCTCTTCGTGCCGTTACTCACACCAGCGAGGCTAGGGTACTTTAGAGCACTGAGAGCCGTAAACCTCAGATCCCGTATTTCTTGAGCTTGGACCACAGGGTTCGCTCGCCTATGCCGAGAAGCGCCGCTGCGGCCGCTTTGTTGTCGTCCGCGGCGGCCAGCGCTTGTAGGATCGTCTTGCGCTCGACCTCGGCCACGGCGCGGCCGAGGTCGAGATCGGACTCCGTCGGCTCGACGTCCTCGGGCAGGAGGCCGCGAATGAGGCCTACATCTACGATGTCGCTCTCGGCGAGCACTGCCGCCCGTTCCATCAAGTTGCGTAGCTCACGGACGTTGCCACGCCACCGATAGGCTTTGAGGAGCGGGGCGCAACCTTCTTGCAGATCCAGGGATCCTTTGCCCAGCTCCAGGGCGAACTGGTCCAGGAAAGCCGTCGCCAGCGACGGCACGTCCTCGTTGCGCTCACGCAATGGAGGGAGGCGAATTCCGAAGACGTTCAGGCGGTAGAACAAGTCTTCGCGAAACCTGCCTTCCTGTATCTCGATGTCGAGATCGCGATTCGTCGAGGAGATGATCCTGACGTCTACGGAAATCCGGCGGTTGCCCCCAACCGGCTCGATGACACCCTCCTGGAGCACCCGCAGCAGCTTTGCTTGCAGCTTGTAGTCCATGTCGCCGATTTCGTCGAGGAACAACGTTCCGCCGTCGGCGACTTGAAACTTCCCGACGCGATCCGACTGCGCCCCGCTGAAAGCGCCGCGAACATGTCCGAAGAGCTCGCTCTCCATCAGGTCGCCAGGGATCGCCGTGCAGTTGAGGGGAACGAAAAGATCCTTGCGCTGCGGGCTGAGCTTGTGGATTGCACGCGCCACAAGCTCCTTCCCGGTACCGGTCTCGCCGGTGATCAAGACAGCGCTGCGGGTAGGGGCGACTTTCTGAACCAGCTCATAAACGGTACGCATTGGAGCCGACTGTCCGATCAGATCCTCGAAAGCAGGCGTTCTTTCGGCCTGCTCGCGCAGAAATCGATTCTCGACGCGGTAGCGCGACAGATCGAGGGCTCGCCGCACGAGTGCTTCGAGGGCATCGACGTCAAACGGTTTGGCGATGTAGTCGAGGGCACCGAGCTTCATTGCTTCGACCGCGCTCTCGACCGTTCCGTAGGCCGTAAGCACGATGACCGGAACTTCTGTGTCGAGCTCGCGCAGATTACGCATGAACTCGATGCCGTCCATCTTCGGCATCTTGAGATCGGTGAGTATGAGGCTGACTTTCTCTCGCCGGATCTCCTTGAGAGCGGCCTCGGCGCGGGCGGCGGTATGGCACTCGAGCCCGAGTCTCTCGAGCGCGATCTGCAGAACGCGGCGCATGCTTTGGTCGTCATCGACGACGAGCGCTCTCTTCATCCGAATTTCCTCACGGCTGGTAACTCTACACAAAAGCAGGTGCCGAGGCCTACTTCGCGCGGATCAACGAGC
>PIVZ01000294.1 GCA_003354045.1 bacterium | reverse complement strand
TGCCTGGTTCAACTCCGCCGGGACGCTGTTTCTTTACCGCAATGACGGAGTGATCATGGAGATCGATCTGAGCGGACCGACTCTCGTCTCCACGCAGACGGGGCCGGCCTCCCAGTTCAACGACACGGCGGCCTGCGTCCAAGACGTTCTCGGCGCCGCCAAGCAGATGACGGCAACTGCGGGTCTACCCTCGACCGTAGTGATCGACTACGTGTTCGAGAACCTGAGCGGGGCTGAGGACGCGCTTGCGCTGACGGCGACCGATGACCTGAGTGCCGTGTTCGGCGTGCAGGGTGTCGACTGGACCTTTACCTCGATCGTGTCGTCGCCGGCCAGCCTCGCGAATCCGAGCTTCGACGGCAATGCGGACCTCGAGCTGATCAACCAGGCCCCGACCCAGGACTTGCTCGCGGGTAGCAGCGCCACAGTCACTGTGGTGGTAGAGCTCCTGACGACTGCTGCGGCGGACACGAACGATGAGCTCTGCAATCAGGTCGAGGTTTCGGGGGAGACCGCGGCCGGACTCTTGATCGGGGACGTTTCGATGGATGGTTCGGACCCCGACCCGAACGGCGACGGCAGCCCGGACGAGCGCGAGCCAACCTGCATCGCTGCGCCGTCGGGCGCGACGACGACCACCACGACGACCACCATCACGTCTACCACGACGACGACCACCACCACGACCGTGCCGCCGTTCACCTGTAGCGGAGAGGCGCTCATCGTCCAGGGGAACCCGTCTCAACTCTTCGAGATCGATCAATCGGTTACGCCGTTCACGTTCCTCCCGATTGGCGGGACCAATCCTTTCGAGATCAACGCGATCGGCTTCCGCCGCACGGACGGGTTGGTCTACGGGTTCCGGCGCAGCGTGCCGCGCGAAGTGATCGCGATCGGTGGTGATGGCACGGTTTCCGGTCTGGGGCTGCCTGCTGGCCTTCCTGGCAACCCGTTCAATGCCGGCGACGTATCCGTTTCGGGCGACACTCTCTTCCTCTATGACACGACGAGTCCAGGCTCGCTATATCTCGTTCCGCTGCCGACAGGGATCCCGGTTACGAGCGTGGCGATCACAGGTGCCACCGGGCAAGTCCAGGATTGGGCTCAGAATCCGGTAGACGGTCTGCTGTATGGCGGCGACTTCGATAGCGGTCAGCTTGCCCAGCTGAACCCGGTAACGGGTGTGCGGGTAGATGCTGCGGTGCCGGGCCTGCCGTCCGGTGGGGGTCTTCCCTATGGAGCCGCATGGTTCAATGCCGCTGGAAGGCTGTTCTTGTTCAGAAACAACGGCACGATCTACGAGATCGACACGTCGACGGCGACGATCGTCAGCACTCAGGTCGGCGGACCAAGCTCGAGCTTGAATGACGGGGCGGCCTGCGTCCAAGATGTTTTTGGTGCCGCCAAGCAGATGACGGCGACCTCGGGTCTGCCTGCGACGGTGACGATTGACTACGTGTTCGAGAACTTGAGCGGGGTTGAGGATGCGTTTGCGCTGACGGCGACCGATGACCTGAGTGCCGTGTTCGGCGTGCAGGGTGTCGACTGGACCTTTACCTCGATCTCGTCGTCACCGGGCAGCCTCGCCAACCCGACCTTCGACGGCAACACCGACCTCGAGCTCATCGACCAAGCTCCAACGCAGGATTTGCTCGCGGGTAGCAGCGCTACCGTCACTGTGGTGATCGAGCTCCTCACGACTGCGGCAGCGGACACGAACGACGAGTTCTGCAATCAAGTCGAGGTGCTTGGGGAGACCGCGGCCGGACTCCCGATCGCGGATCTTTCGGCGGTGGGTACGAACCCCGACCCGAACGGCGACGGCGGCCCGGAAGAGGCGGGCCCCTCATGCATAGCCGCGCCTGTGGCCGTGACGACCTCGACCACGACATCGACCACGACATCGACCACGACCTCGACCACCTCGACCACGACGTCTACGACGACCATTCCTTTGACGGGAGCCAACCTCTCGCTTACGAAGACCGACATGACAGACCCCGTCGAGACGGGAGGGTCGATGACGTACGAGTTGGTTGTGAGCAATGCCGGACCCGACGATGCTACCAACGTCGTCGTCATCGATTTGCTCGACGGTAATACCAGCTACTTCGCCGACACCGACAGTTGCGTAGAAGGGCCCGTCGGAGTGCTGGCTTGTAGCTTGGGTGATCTTGCGGCGGGAACCTCGACGAGCTTCCAGGTGGTCGTCAACGTCGACGCGTCGGCTCCGACAGGGGGTACGCCGACCTCGTCTTCCTGCAACGGCTCTGAAGATCTCTGTAACGTAGCCTTGGTAGGTGCAACCGAGCCGGACCCCGATCCGAGCGACGATAGCGATGATGAGCCGACCGACGTGGTCCCGGCGACAACCGAGGCCAGTCTAGGCGTGATCAAGGCCCAGTTCACATCCGACCCGGTGCCGCCCGACTCCGACGTCGTCTACCGGCTAGTCGTGACCAACGCCGGCCCCGATGATGCCGAGAACGTGGTCGCTGTGGATACCTTTGGAGCTGCGCTGAGCTACGTGAGCGACGATTCGGGGTGTACGCTGAGTGCAGCCAATACCGTGTCATGCGACATCGGGACGATCTCTGCCGGCAGCTCCGTGACGATTGAGATTACGATGCACGTTGAACCGACAGCCGCTACGGCCGGAACGCTGCAGGGACCCGACTGTGACGGCAGCGAGGATGTGTGCAACTCGGCGGCCGTTTCTAGCAGCACGCCGGACAATTCGCCGGCCAATAACGTGGATGACGAACCGACCGATGTCGGTGCCGGGGTCGACTGTGGAGACGCCGTGCTCGATGCGGGAGAGGAGTGTGACCCGCCGTCACCCGAAGTCTGCAATAACGGGATTGACGACAATGGCGACTTCTTGGTCGACTGTGCCGACCCTCTGTGCGTCGCGCCGGGCTTCCAAAGCTGCAACATCGGCTGCTTGCTCACGCCTGCGTGCTCGCCGATCAGGAACGACCCCGCCGTGATCCGTAGCTTTGACGAAAAAGCGCGCGCACGAGGACGTAAGGATTTCCTCAAGGTTCACGGACGAATAGTGCCGTTCTCTTCCATTGACCCCCTCACGGAGGCCTTCCGTTTTACGCTCACCAACGCCAACGGCACCATTTACGACGCGAGCTTGTATCCCGGAGACCTCGTGCCGAGGTGGGGTTCCCGGCGGAAGAGGTTCGTCTTCAAGGATACGTGGGCTCGCAAACCCGGCCGCGGCATTCGCGACGGTATCTTCAAATTTGCCATACGACGCCGCACCATTCACGGTGAACTGAACTACGCGTTCAGGGTCAAGGCGTACGGCGATCTCTCACGCGCCGTGCTGCCCAGGATGACAACCCAGGTCTATCTCGGCGACGACGTTGGCTACCTGACTGCGGTCTGGCGGGGCGAACCAGGGGCCTGGAATCTGCACCAGTCGGACTTCTAACGCTGTGGCCGACCAGCTCGTCGCGAAACTGCAGGGGCAATATTCTGCCCCGGGGACCAAATGTTGTCCCTGCTGTTGACGTTGAGTCTGCCCCCAGGTCTCAGCGAGCACGTGGAGCACGCCTCCTCTGGCCGTGAATTCAACAAGTTAGCGCTCTAGGAACGCTCAGCCACGGGTTTGGTACGGAACGTGCGTTGTGTCAGTGCGACCCGAGAAAGGAGCGGAGCGAATCCGAAGCCCAAGCGGACAATTTCGGTGCGAGTACTCGTACACACTTTGCCCGTTCACGCTGAGAAGTTGCTCGGCGGGAGGTCTCCACCATCACTACGAGCGGCTGCGGGCGTGAAATCGGCCCGGATGGAGTTATTGGGAAGGACACAGTCGTCCTGCCGCATTCGTGCCCCCAGTGCCAGTCCGAGACCCGCGAGGGTGCTCGATTTTGCGACAGCTGCGGCAGTCCGTTCGAACCGACCCTGTGCTCGAGTTGCCGCGCGGAGCTGCGCACGGGTGCCCGCTTTTGCGACTCTTGCGGCGTCGCGGTGGGCGACGCTTCGGGGGCCCGTTCGGGCGCCAGCCCGAACGCTCGCACTGCTGCCTCCGCCGAACCTGCCGCCGCGGCGGCGCACAACGGCCCGTCGCCCGCCGCCTACACACCGTCGCATCTGGCTGAAAAGATCCTCCGCTCGCGGTCGATCCTGGAAGGCGAGCGCAAACGGGTCACCGTTCTGTTCGCCGACATCAAGGGCTCGATGGAGCTGGCCGAGCAGCTCGGTCCCGAGGACTGGCACACAGTACTCGACCGGTTCTTCCAGGTAGTCGGCGAGGGCGTCCACAGCTTCGAAGGAACCGTCAACCAGTTCACCGGCGACGGGATCATGGCGCTGTTCGGTGCGCCGATCGCCCACGAGGACCACGCGCACCGCGCCTGCCATGGCGCACTCGCCCTGCGCGACGATGTCGCCGCCTACGCGCGCGAGGTGCGCTCACGCTACGGGGTGTCGCTCGAGCTACGCATCGGGCTCAACTCGGGTGAAGTGGTCGTGGGCAGAATCGGCGACGACCTCCGCATGGACTACACCGCACAGGGGCACGTCGTGGGACTCGCCCAACGCATGGAACAGATCGCCAGCGCCGGAGGCATCTGTGTCTCCGAGGACACAGCGCGCATGGTCGAAGGCTACTTCCGGTTCGCTGACCTCGGCGAGGCCAACATAAAGGGAGCAGCGCATCCCATCCGTGTCTTCGAACTCCAAGGCACCGGCCTGTTTCGCACCCGGCTGGACGCGTCGCGAGCACGAGGGCTGTCGAGCTTCGTCGGACGCACCAGCGAGTTGGACCGGCTCAGCGACGCGTTGCGCTCGGCGATGGACGCGCGAGCGCGCGTCGTCGGTGTCGTGGCCCACGCGGGCGTCGGCAAGAGTCGGCTCTGCTTCGAGTTCGCCGAACGCTGTCGAAGCCAAGGGGTCGCCGTCTACGAAGGGCACTGCCCGGCACATGGAGCCCACATCCCCTATCTACCCGTTATCGACATGCTGCGCTCCTACTTCGGCGTCGGGTTTTCCGATGACGCCCGCGCCGCGCGTGAGAAGATCGCCGGCAGACTGCTGCTGTTGGATCCGGGCTTCGAGGCCACGCTGCCTCTCGTGTGGCATCTTCTCGGTGTGGCAGAGGCCGGAGCCCCACCGCCTGAGCCGGATGCCGACGCGACCAAGCGCAAGCTGTTTGACTTCGTTCGCCAGCTCGTGGCCGCTCGCAGCGCCAATGAGCCGGCTATTCTTCTGTTCGACGATCTGCACTGGATCGATCCACTCAGCGACGCATTGCTTGCTGAGCTTGCGGAGGCGATCCAGGGCACGCGCACTTTGCTGCTCGTGAACTTCCGACCCGAGTACCGAGCCGACTGGATGGCCGGCAGCAACTACGAGCAGCTCGCACTCGCTTCGCTCGGGCGCGAGGCCATCCAGGAGATGGTCGGCGAAGCCGTCGGACAAAATGCGAGTGCAGCCGGGCTCTGCGACGCCGTCGCTGACCGTACCGCCGGCAATCCGTTCTTCACCGAGGAAGTCATCCAGTCGCTGGTCGAGTCCGGACATCTTGCGGGAGCACCCGGCAACTACGAGTTGACTCGACCGATCGACGAGCTCGCCATTCCGGAGACCGTCCAAGCGATTCTGGCGGCACGTATCGATCGGCTTTCCGAGCGCGAGAAAGCGGTGCTGCATACCGCGTCGGTCATCGGCAAAGAGTTTGCTGCTTCACTGCTGGCACGTGTGGCGGAGCTTCCCGACGCTGAACTCGAAAGCTCTTTGCGAGCGCTGAGCAGAGCGGAATTCGTCTACGAGAGCAGCGGGCAGGCCGGGCGCCTATACGCATTCAAGCATCCGCTCACTCAAGAAGTCGCCTACAACAGCCAGCTCGCAGCGAGGCGCCGTGGCATTCACGCACGGCTCGCCGAGCGGCTCGAGGAGCGGCGCGCGAGTGCTACATCGCTCGCCTACCATTGGGACGCCGCCGAAGATTCCGATCGCGCGAGGCACTGGCACCGCACCGCGGGCCGGGAGCTGGGCTTTTTGGACTGGAAAGAGGCGTTGCATCATTGGGCGCGCGTCGCCGAGCTAGCCGACGCTCTGCCGGAATCGAAAGGCGCGCTCGCCGAATCCGGAGATGCGCGCGCACACATTTTGTGGATGGAGCTCCGCAC
>PIVZ01000293.1 GCA_003354045.1 bacterium | reverse complement strand
CTACACGCCGGTCGCTTTCGACCTCGAGCTGCAGGAGTGGCTCGGCGACACCTTTGGCGCCATCTCCATACTCGATGCTCTCTCCAGCTTTCTCCGCCAGGAGCCCATCGACACGACCAACCTGGACACCATGCTCTACGGACTGGCCCAGCGCGGACTCGAGAGCACGATGGGGCGCGTGCGTGTGAACTCGACCAGACTCACGGAGCAGTTCCTGCGCGACTACAGGGACTTCGACGCCGACTGCGTGATCTTCCCAGGACCGGTCGGCTGCAAGCACGTGTGGGGATGGCTGAGCCTGCTCAGAGAAATGTGCCGCAAGGAAGGAATACCGATCTGTGCCTTCGACCTCGACTTCATGGACTCGCGCGTGCGCTCGACCGAATCGGTCCGCGGCCAGATAGAGGAGTTCTTCGCTACCGTCATGCAGTGAGCCGCGTGAGCGGCGGTGCCGTAGGACGGCTTGACGGCACCCGCCATTGTCTCGATTATGTCGGTTCGGGAGGAGCCGATGCGAAAGAAGAAGACGGTGATCGTGCTTGCCGTGACGGTCGCGGTGATCGGCGGCTTCGTGCTGCGAACTCTGTGGCGCGCCGGCGCGTTTCTCAGTATCGAGCCTCACTTCTCGGGGCGCTGCAGGCTCGTTAGCGGGCCGATGGGCCCCGAAGACCTGACGATTCATCCGAAAAGCGGTGTGGTCTATATCTCGGCGTCCGATCGCCGAGCGGCCCTGGCCGGGCGACCGGTGCCGGGGGCGATCTTTGCATACGATTTGAACACCGATGATGCCGAGCCGGTCAATCTGACGCCGAATGCCGATACAAGCTTTCAGCCCCATGGAATAAGTCTGTGGGTGGATGAGGACGGGCGTGACTCGCTCTTCGTGATCAAGCATCCGATGATGGCCGGCGGCACGCCCGACCATACGATCGAGGTGTTCGATCTCGAGGACGGTGGGCTCGTTCACCGCAGCTCCCTTACGGACGAATCGCTGGTCATGCCGAACGACATGGTTGCGGTCGGACGAGACGAGTTCTACCTGACGAACACGCATCACTACCCGCCCGGCACGATGCAGACGTTGGAGACCTACCTACAGCTCTCGCGAGCGAATGTGCTGCACTACCGCGACGGCGCCTTCCGCGAAGCGCTAAAGGGAATGCGCTTCCCGAACGGCATCAACGTGAGCCGGGACGGCCGAACGCTGTACGTGGCGGGGACGACCGACAAGAGCGTTCAGATCTATGACCGTGATCTGCACAGCGGTACGCTCAGGCTGCGCGACGAAGTCTCGATCGGCGGCGGTGCCGACAACATCGAGATCGATGCCGATGGGAACCTGTGGCTAGGTGCGCATCCGAAGATGCTCGCGGTTGCCGGACACATGGCAGACCCGGCCAAGCTGTCTCCCTCGCAGGTGGTTCGTGTAACGCTCTGGCAAAGGGGCGAATACGAGGTCACCGAGGTTTACCTGAACGATGGCAGCGAGCTGTCCGGATCCAGTGTCGCGGCGGTGCGTGGGCGGCGGTTGTTGATCGGCCAGATCAGCGGCGACGGGTTCCTCGACTGCCTGATGGACGACTGAGACGACGGCGCCGCCGGCCGTCGCGGATCGACTATTCTCACCGTATCCGGCAAGGAGATAGACATGATCAAGGCGAAGATCATTGGCGCCGGCGGTTACGGCGGCGTCGGTATGGTGGAGCTGCTCTTGGAGCATCCGGAGGCGGAGGTGTCGGCGCTCGTGGATGTCGAGAACGTCGGGGTCGCCATCAGCGATCTCTATCCGCATCTCAGCGGTTTCGAGGACAGCGTCTTGGTCGATCCCGCCGACCCCAAGGCTCGAGAACCGGCCGATGTGGTGTTCATGGCCACGCCCGACCGGGTAGGGATGAAGCTCGTGCCCGGCGAGCTCGATGCCGGTGCGAAGATCATCGACTACAGCGGGGATTTCCGCTTCAACACCGAAGCCGCCTATGCGGATTATGCCAGAAGGCTTGGCATGGATACCGCGCATGCCTGCCCGGACATCCTGGAGGGAGCAGTCTACGGAATACCGGAGCTGCACAGAGCCGAGATCACGCGCGAGACCAAGGTCGTGGGCAACCCCGGCTGTTTTGCGGTGAGCTGCATCCTCGGTCTGGCACCGGCGGTCAAGGAAGGCCTGATAGAGAAAGACAGCATCATCTGCGACTGCAAGACCGGTGTGTCCGGCGCGGGCAAGAAGCCCAACCCGGCCTTCCACTTCCCGGCGAGATACGATCAGATGAACGCCTACAAGTTGGCCGGCCACCAGCACGTATGCGAGATCGAGCGTGAGCTAGGGCTGCTGGCCGGAGCGGAACTGGCGGTCACCTTCACGGCACAGGTCGTGCCGGTCTGCCGCGGCATGATGTCTACCCTGTACGGTGATCTGAGCGGCCAGGCTTCGGCAGCCGACGTGCTATCCACCTACGAGGGCTTTTACAAAGACGAGTTCTTCGTGCGCGTCTTCGACAGTACTGCCGCCATCGGCTCCATGCATGTCAGAGGCACCAACTGCTGCAACCTGGTGGTAAGCGTTGACGAGCGAACCAACAGGCTGAGAGTGGTCTCCTACATAGACAATCTGGTCAAGGGACAGGCAGGCTCGGCGCTGCAGAACATGAACCTGCTGTTCGGTCTACCGGAAACAACAGGCCTCGCCCGCCCCGGCAGATATCCGTAGGCAGGCGGTTCAAGGCCAAGATTCGCCAAGGCTCCCGTCGAGCCCCACCGCATAGCGGCACCGTTCCGGCCCCAAAAACCCCTGGCGGGAGCCGTTTCGGATGTGGTAGTAGACAAGGGCTACGGAGGTGCAACATGCGGGGAAATCGTCTTTTCGTCCCACTAGCCGCGTACGTGCTCTTGACGACTCTTGGCTCGACGGCGCGTGCAGATTTTCTTTACGTCAACAACAACATGTCCGGGGCCAACAGCGTCAGCGTGCTCGAGATCGATGCACTCACGGGGGCGCTCACGCAGATTGCGGGCTCGCCGTTTGCGACGGGAGGCGTCGGTTGGTTCAACCAGAACAACGACAGCCTCACCTTTTGCGGTGGTTATCTCTATGCGACCAACAGCCGCTTTGACGACAACACGGTATCGGGCTTCTCGATTACGGGAGGTTCGGGTGTGCCCGTACCGGTGGCCGGCTCACCGTTTGCGACCGGCAACACGCCGAACGGAACTGCGTGCTCGGCCGACGGCGATCGCTTGTACGTGGCCAATTACGCCGCCGACAGCATCAGTATTTTCGATATCAACGCGGCAACGGGTGCTCTCAGTCTGAACGCGGCCAGCCCGTACGCTTTGGTTCCCGGCTCGGAATCGCCCTACGATCTCGAGATCGATGCCAGCGGTTTACTGTTGTTCGTGACCAACAACCACACGTCGAACGTGGACGTCTACGACATCGCCCCCGACGGGTAGCTCAGTCCGGTGGTAGGCTCGCCGTTTACTCCGGTGAACATCCCTCACGATGCTGTGCTCACCCCCGATGGCGCCTTCTACTATGTGGCCGACAACGACTGGCGCCTACGCGGTTTCTCTGTGGCCGGTAGCGGAGCCCTGACGCCGCTCGCCAACTCGCCATACTGGATCGAGCCCATGAATGTCGAGATCGATGATGCGGGCACGCGACTCTTTGCCGCCGATCACAGCGACGATCTCATCCACGTCCTCGACATCGATGCCGTGACGGGAGACCTCACTCCCGCACTGCACTCGCCGTTCCCCACCGATACCAACCTCCCTGGCTCCATGCTGGCCTCCGATGGCTTCCTCTATGTGGTAAACGGCGGCCCTTTGGGTCTATCGACCACGATCAGCGTCTACAAGATCGATCCGAGCGATGGCGGATTGACCCCGGTGCCGGGCTCCCCGTTCTTCCGTGGCATCTTTTCGATGGGCGGCGGCCTGGCGATCGGTCCCTCGGGGCTCGATCACTTCCTTTGCTACAAGGAAAAGGCCCCCAAGTTCTCCACTACGGTTTCCCTGGCGGATCAGTTCGATACGGGCAGTCACCTGGTCAAGAAAGGCGATCTCCTGTGCACACCCGCCGACAAGAACTCGGAAGGCACGCTCGATGAGGAGACCCATCTCGAAAGCTTCAAGATTGCGGGCCCTCACGAGAAGCTCTCCGGCGTCATGGCGGTGAATCAGTTCGGAGCGCTGCGCTACGACACGAAGAAGGCGAGCCATCTGATGGTTCCGACCAGCAAGTTCGTAACGGTGCAGCCGCCCAGTAGAACGGCCGACGGGCGCGCAACACCCGACCCGCCCGATCCCAACAGCAACGTCGATCACTATCGATGCGTAAAAGCCAAGGTAGACAAGGATGGTCCGGATTTCGTGAAAGGGGGCACTGCCACCGTGGTAGACCAGTTTGCGACGCGGCAGGTAGAGATCAAGAAGCCGAGCAAGCTGTGCGTGCCGACTGACAAGAATGGCGAAGGGATAAAGGACCCCGATCAGCACCTGGTTTGCTACAAGGTGAAGCCGGATTCCAAGACATCGCAAGACGGGCTTCTCATCACCAACCAGTTCCGTACGGAAGCAGAGGTGGAGGTCAAGAAGGAGAAGGAGCTCTGCGTCCCGTCGCTGAAGAGCGTCTCGTGTGGCAACGACACCATCGATAGTGCGGCGGAACAGTGCGACGGCGTCGATCTTGGCGGCCTGAACTGCGGGTTCTTCGGCTTCTCGGGGGGATCACTCGTCTGCGACTCGACCTGCCAGATCGATACCTCCGGTTGCTCTGTGTGCGGGAACAACACCCAGGACGCCGGAGAGGAGTGCGACGGAACAGATGACGCTAACTGTCCGGGCCTGTGCACGATCGAATGCCAGTGCCTGTCGGGCCGTGAAGATGTGACACCCTGCTCCCCGTCTGTGACCGACACGTGGTCCTTCAACGTTACCGCCGGGCAGCAGATCGTGGCGCGGGTGGATACCGAGAATGTGGCAACCGCGGCCGGTCTCTGGTTCGGCGGCGAGTGCGGCAGCAGCGCGGAGACATTCTTCTCCAGCGATCACTTTAGCTGTACCTTCCCGCCGCCGTTTGGCTACGGCGACTGTGCGGAAGAGACGCACAACACAGCCATTACCGGCACCTGCACTCTGGACGTGGCATCGACCGGCCTGTGCGCCAACAACGGTACGGGTGACTACGGCCTGAGAGTCACCGTAGACGGAACGCTGGTGTTCCCGACATTGACCGGCGACGACCAGCCGTGACCCGGTTTTCGTGAAGAAGGCCGGCGCCTGGCGCTGGCCTTGACCGCCTTTGCGTTAACCTTCTCTCTACGCTAGTGATAAGATTATCACTATGGGGTGATAGACCTATCAACTACGTCACCGGAGAGGGTCGTGTCACTAGCGTCAGAAATCTTGTCGGAGCTCATCGCCTCGAGGGCTCCTTTCTCCTCCACCAACCACATTTCACGCGCCAACGCGCCTCGCTGCCGGTACACGCCGCTGGTATACGCTGCGGGCCGGCCCTTGCCGCGACTTCGCGTCGTCGGCCGCCGCTCGACTGCTGAGCGTTACGGCCGCTGCCCGCGGCTGGCGCCATGCCTGTTGATGCTCGTGGCAGTCGCGCTCTCGTGGCCGGGCGATTGTCTGGCCTCGGGACTGCTCTCCGCCGGGGCCGGAGCCCCGGACTCGGCGATGTCCAATGCGACGATTGGCAAGCCACTCACTCCGTCTTCTGCCGCCTTCGCCAATCCGGCCGGTATGGTCGAGTTCGATGGCAGGCAAGTCGAAGGCAGCCTCGGTATCATCTACGTCCAGAACTGGATCGATGGCGCGCCGTACACGGCCTATGCGGCCGATGACGAGCGGCCGGCTTTCTCTCCTAACTATGGCGTGTCTTTCGAGGGCGCAGACGGCTGGCATTACGGGCTTGCCTTCTATGGCTCAGTCGGCTTGGGATACTACTTCGACAAAGATCCCGAGGCCGGCTGGTCCGGCGGTTTCGTCTCGGAGACCTCCGTCATGACCCTGGCGGCTGTCGTCGCCTACGAGATAAACGACCAACTTGCCGTGGGCGCCGCTCTGACGCCGCAGTACGGCACCATGCGCACGCATTACACGATCCCGGGCCAGGGCGAGCAGTCGGACTTCCAGATCAAGGAC
>PIVZ01000009.1 GCA_003354045.1 bacterium | reverse complement strand
GGATGACATGACACCGCGAGAGTATCGACACCCTTGGCCTCCAACCGCCGCTGCAACTCGAGCGAGAACAAGATGTTGGCGAGCTTGCTCTGGCCGTAGGCGAGCCACTTCTTGTAGCCCCGCTCCCAGTGCAGGTCGTGGAATCGGATACGGCCGACGTGGTGGGCGTTGCTGCTCACGTTGACGATTCGTGAAGTGGGAGTGGCAAGTAGCAGCTCGACAAGCAGGCCGGTGAGCGCGAAGTGGCCGAGATGGTTGGTGCCGATCTGCATCTCGAAGCCGTCGGCTGTCTTGCGGTAGGGAATGGCCATGACTCCTGCGTTGTTGCACAACACGTCGAGCCGGTCGTTTGCCGCCGAGAATGCGTCGGCAAAGGCACGGACCGAGGCGAGACTCGCAAGGTCCAGTTCCATTATCTCCAAGGAGGCGTTCGCGCAGTCGCCAAGGATCATGTCGCGCGCACCTTCGGCCTTCTCACGGCTCCGGCAGGCCAGCACCACACGGGCGCCCTTCCCGGCCAAGGCCTTTGCAGTCTCCAGGCCAAGTCCGCTATTGGCGCCGGTTATCAGCGCGACGCGGCCGCTTTGATCGGGGATGTCGTGGGTATTCCATTTCGCCATGCGCGAATCATGCCCCAGACTGCGCGCCCTTGCACATCGGGCCGGCGGTGCCAAAAGCACTGGCCCCGTGTCTAGAGCGGGCGACGGGTCGCGGCGCGTTCCCGGCCAGCCGGTTCTCCCGCAGCGCGCCAGTTAACACCTCTCTGGTATTGCGTCGGAGGGTGGTCGCAAGTACTCCGAGCTTGGATCCGTCAATGAACACGAGGGCAAAATCTCACGAGGACACCGCGGTCGATCTTGACGAAGGTCTCGCACACCTCGGCCACGACGACTTCCGGCCCGGGCAGCGCGAGGCCGTCGAGACCCTTCTCGACAGCGGCCGCCTACTACTCGTCGCACCGACCGGCGGTGGCAAGAGCCTCGTCTACCAGCTTCCAGCCTGCCTGCTGCCCGGAACGACCGTGGTGGTCTCCCCATTGATCTCCCTCATGCAGGACCAGGTTTCTGCGCTCGAGGCGCGCGGCATACCGGCCACCTACTTCGCATCTACCCTGAAGTCGGCCGAGGTCGGTCGGCGCTTGAGGAGACTGATCGCCGGCGACTACAAGCTCGTCTACGCGGCGCCCGAGCGTCTTGCCTTCGACCACTTTCGCTCGGCGCTTGCCCAACTGGCCTGCCCCTTGATCGCCATCGACGAAGCCCACTGCATCAGCGAGTGGGGGCACGACTTCCGGCCCGAGTACATGCAGATCGGCGAGCTGTTGACCGCCATGCCCCATGCGCGGGTGCTCGCCTGCACGGCCACGGCAACGCCGGTCGTGCGCGACGAGATACTCGCTCGCCTCGGTCTTGCGGCCGACACCCCGCAGCTCCTTCACGGGTTTGCACGGCCGAACCTGGCGCTGCGCGTGCACGAGCTCGCCGGTCCGCGGGAGCGCAAGACGCACGTGGATGCGGTTCTCAGAGAAACCCTCGGCACTCCCGAGGATGCGGTCGGCGCGGCGATCGTCTACTCGCCGACACGCAAGATCACCGAAGAGGAGGCGTCGCGCCTGGAGGCGGCGGGCTGGCGCGCGGCCGGCTACCATGCGGGCCTTGACGGTGCCGTGCGCGATCGCGTGCAGAAGGCGTTTTCGTCCGGCGAGCTCTCGGTGGTCGTCGCCACCAACGCATTCGGCATGGGAATCGACCGGGCCGACGTCCGCTGCGTCGCACACCTCGCTCCGCCCGGCTCGATCGAGTCGTACTACCAGGAGGTCGGGCGGGCCGGACGCGACGGCAAGGACGCTGTGGGTCTGCTACTGGTCTCGCCCGGCGACATGGCGCTGCGCAGGTTCCTGATCGACAAGACCGCAAGCGACGAAGAGGCCGACCCCGCCATCGCCGATCACAAATGGAACCTCTTCCTCGAGCTCATGCGCTGGGCCGAGGGCGGGAGTTGCCGCCATGATGCCATCCTTCGCTACTTCGGGGATGAAGCGGAAACGCTCTCAGGCTGCGGTCGCTGCGACGCCTGCCGCAGCCTGACCGACGACAACCGCGAGGACGAAGAAGAAGTCACCATAATCGTGCGAAAGGCGCTGAGCGCCGTCGCGCGCATTCACGACCGCTTCGGGCTCGGCGCCGCGGCCAATCTTCTTCTCGGCGCCGACGATTCGCGTCTCATCCGCTCCGGCCTGGCAGAGACCCGCACGTTCGGCATTCTTTCCGACCGCTCCGAGCAATGGCTGATGCGACTGCTGCGCCGTTGCGTCACGGCCGGGTGGGTAGACTTCCACGGCAGCGACCGGCCGGTCGCCGTCTTGACCGAGAGCGGCCGGGCAGTGATGAAAGCCGAGCGGCCCGCCCGGCTGCTGCTGCCGCCGGAACGCAGGAGCAAGCCCGCCGCCGCGGGCAAGACGGCTCGCAAACGCCGGGCAAAAGGCCGGCAAGCACCGGCCATGGACGAGCTCACACTCGACGCCGCCGGCCTGCAGCTTTTCGATTCACTGCGCGCCTATCGCCTGAAGATCGCCCGCTCCCGGGGCGTCCCCCCCTACGTCATCGCCAGCGACCACACCCTGCGCGACATCGCCTCGCTGAAGCCTCGCACCATCGACGAGCTCATGCTCGCCCACGGCATCGGCCCGGCCAAGGCCGAGAACTACGGCCCCGGCCTGCTCGCCGTCGTCGCCGAGCACAGCTAGCACCGGGTTGAGTGACGCGACGATCCGGTCGGGCAGCGCTCTCGCCAACAGTCTCGCCTCAACGGGCTCGGACTCCGGTGACGCTGTGGCCAAAGACCGTCGTAGGAGTTCGAGTCGGCCGACGCTCGCCTACTTCCAGACGATGTCGGCCGGGTCTCGGCTCAGGTGGCCGAGTGCGTCCTTCCAGCGATAGAGGATCAGCGCATCCATCACCGCCGAGTCCTGACCTCGCCTCTTCTTGTCCAGCTCCGTCCGCAAGACGTCGAGCGCGCCGTGCACAGCAGGGCCGAACAACGACTCGAGGTAGTCGGCCGGTATTCGGTCGCCACCCTCATCGAAGCTGCCATCGTCGCGTAGCGGCGCCGGCGCCAGCGGCGGCACGTAGTACACGTTGGGCCGCGTTCCGAACTCCGGATGCAGCGGCAGTGCCACCTTCCACTGTTCGACGAACTTGTTGACCATGCTCCCCTCGTCATCGAGGAAGCCCACGAAGGCCGCACGGCCCGGACACTGCCGCACGCAGGCCGGAGCCACGCCCTGCTCGATCCTCGGGAAACACCCGATGCAGTGCTGGCTGATCTTGCGCGTCTGGTTGAAGTAGATCTTCTTGTACGGACAGGCCGCCGCGCATGCCTGAGCGCCCTGGCAGGCATCCTCGTTGCGAAGCACAATGCCGTCCTCGGCGCGCTTGAACATCGCGTCGTTGGGACATGCCTCCACGCAGGCCGGTTGCGTGCAGTGATTGCACAGCCGCGGCAGGTAGAAGAAGTAGGCATTGGGGAACTCGCCCCCGCCTTCGTCCTCGTCCCAGTTCATGCCCCAGCTCTTGCTCCCCGCCGTCTTCTGCAGATGCACCTTGCGGCCCTTACCGCCGCGCAGCACCTCGTCGTAGTTGTAGTCCCAACCGCCGCCGAACTCTTCGTCTGTCGGGATGTGGCCGAGCTTCACGCCCTCCCCGTTGTAGCCGCCGCCCATCGTTTCCCAGTCACGCGGGGTACCGCGGCCCGGTTGAGTGTTGACGGTCATCCACCACTGGTACTCGGTGCCGGGGTCCTCTTGCGGCCAGAGCATCTTGCAGGCCACAGAGCAGGTCTGGCAGCCGATGCACTTGTTGGTGTCGAATACCCAGGTCAATTGTCGCTTAGCTTCCGCAATAGTTGCCATCGTTATCCTCGTCTTTCTCGCGAGTCGTCGTATCCAGTCTTTTCTCGTCGCAGCCAATCGTGCCTGATTAGCGTCCAGGCAAACCGCGTCACCCCATCTTCTGCACGTCCACTCGCACGGCGCGGTCTGCAGGAATCGGCTGCCACGAGAACATCCGGTACTTCAAATGTCCGTAGTCGCCGACCATCCCCAGATGCTTGACGTGCCCCGGCTCTATGTCGGCCTGTCCGTACCAGTTCTCGTGCTGATAGGGCTCGAAACCGTTGTAGACGATCATCTGCCCGGGCCGGCACGAAGGCGTGATCTTGGCCTCGATTATCATCTCGCCAACATCGCTCACCATCTTCACCTTGTCGCCGTTCTCGACGCCGAGGCTGGCAGCATCGTCGTCGTTCATGAAGACGAACGGCACCCCTCGGTGGGTGTTCTGGATGATGTTGTTGGTGAGGTTCATCGAGTGGATGCTCCAGCGGTTGTGCCCGCTGGTCATCTCGAAGCGCCGGTTCTTGCCGCCGTGTGGCGGCGGCTCCTTGTGGGTAGGCAGCGCCTCGCCGGCCTCGAGAAACCACTCGTGGTCGATGTAGTACTGCGCACGGCGGACAAGGGTGTCGTAGGGAATCTTGTCCTCGGTGTGCCAGCGCAGCGGGTTGTGAACCTCGTTGGGTTTGATGGTCGCGGCCTGTGAGATGCCGTGGCCGATCATTCCCCAGTTGGTGTAGCGCACCTTGCCCTTCTCGCGCAGGGTCTCCAGCGTGGTTCCCTTCGGGATGATGCCGTAGGTGGCGCTGTCGCGAATGATCTCGTCGAAACGCTTCTCCTCGTCGCGGACAGCGCCCTTGAGTGTCGACCGGTCAACGAGATCGTCGAGCCGTCGCACATTGCCCTTACGATCGGTAAACTCGGTCATGCCACGCTTCTTGGCCACCTCCTCGATCTTTTCGAGTAGGCGGTTGCCGATCTCGAAGTCGGGCAGCGACTCGCCGGCAGGCGGGATCGCGCGATCGATCAAGACAAAGTTGAGGTGGTGGACCGAGGGCATGCTGTTACCGAGCTTCTCGTAGTGCTGCGCGGCCGGCAGGATGTAGTCCGAGTAGAGCCCCGTAGTCGTTATCCGGTAATCCACCGAGACAATCATCTTGAGCTTCGGCCACAGGTGCTCGAGCAGCAGATTCTGGCCGCCGCGCTGGCGCCTGAGCATGTTACCGCCGGCTTCCCACAGCACGCGCGGCTCGACCTCCGCGTAGGCCTTGCTGTAGCTCGGGTCCCACCAGCCCTTGTCCATCGCCTCGTTGATGTAATCGTCGAAGCTACGGGCCATCGTCGGATCGTTGTTGTCCGGGTTGTTCCAGCGCTCCTTGTAGCCGTATTGGTGGTACCACAGGAAGGCCGGCGGAATCGCGTTGCCCATGCCGGCCGCCTCCGCGGCAAACTCGGCGCCACGGTTCTGCATCATCTCCGTCGTCATGGTGGGATCTTCCGCGCCAAGCATGCGCCGCATCATGATCATCTCAGCGTAGAGCTTCTGCGCCGCGGCCGTGCCGGCCTTTTCCTTCCTGGGCATCAGGACCATGCCGTCCATGCCCGCAACCGCCCACGAACGCGTGCCGGTTCCCTTCTTGCCCCAGTTGCCCGTGAGCCCGAGCAACAGCGCCATTGCCCGCTCCATCAGGTCGCCGTGATAGTACTTGCCCGAGTTCCAGCCGATGAAGATCTTGGTCTTGCGGGTGGCTACCTTGCGGGCAAGCTCGCGGATGTTGTCGGGATGGAGCTCGCAGATCTCTGCGGCTTTCTCCGGCGTGTAGTCCTCGAGATGGCGTCTGAGCAGCGTGAAAACCGGCTCGACCTCCACACTGCTGCCATCGGCCAGCGTGACCGTGAAGCACCCCTCCAACGCTGGGTCCACGCCGGTGGTCGCCAGCGTGCCGCGTGGTGCCGGCACGAGCATCTCGGCCAGAGCGTCCCACCAGAAGAACTGGTCGTCGCGATCGCCCTCCATGACCTCGTTGCCGCGCAGGAAACGCCCCGTATCCTTGCGCACCAGCATCGGCATGTCGGTCTGCTCTTGCACGAACTGCTTCTGATAGAGGTCGCCGTCGATGATCACCTTGCACATCGCAAGGGCCAACGCGGCATCCGTGCCGATGCGTATCGGCATGTGGTAGTCCGCGTGAATCGCCGAGGGGCTGTAGTCCGGCGCGATGGTCACCACTTCGCCGCCGTTGTAGCGGGACTCGGAGACGTAGTGGTACCACTGGATGTTGGTGTAGACCGGATTGGCGTGCCAGATGAGAGTCAGGTCGGCCAGGAACCAGTCGTCCATCGAAGACGTCGGGTTGTAGAGTCCCCAGGTGATGTGCCAGCCGGGGCTGAAGTCCTGAAACTCGGCGTTGCCGTCGGTAAGCGGCGTGCCAAGCAAGACCGAGAGCTGGCGAGCAGGTGCGGCGCCGGGCTCCGGAGTCAGGAGCGTAAGAATCGACTCGCCGCCCTGCTCCTCGATGGCATCCAACATGGACTCGGCGATGTCGGTCAGCGCCTCGTCCCAGGTGACCCGCTCGAACTTCCCTTCGCCTCTCTCTCCGACTCGCTTGAGCGGATAGTGGACGCGGTCCGGTGAGTAGTGGCAGTGGCTCCAGCAGGCTCCCTTCTGGCAGCCCATCGGATTCATATCGGGGATGCCCTGCTCCACCGGAGCGAAGTCGCCGGACTGCTCCTCGCGGATGATCTTCCCGTCCTTCACGTAGACCCGCCAGGCACACCCGCCGGGATAGCAGTCTACCGAGTGACTGCCCCAGGTTACGCTGTCCCAGGTCCATTTGTCGCGGTAACCGTCTGCCCACTTGCCAAGATTGTCAGCCATCTCTTACGTTCCTCTCTCGCGTTTCGCGGCCGCCACCGGTCTCGGCCATGCCATCCTCTCTTCGCCCCCTCCAACGAGGGGTCTTCTTCGCCCGGGTCGGCCCCAGGCTCAGCCTGCATCTATACGCCTGCCGACTTGTTGCAAGCCATTGCAGCAACTATCGACCCATGTGCCCGAACGGCTTTGCATTGCTGTTTGATGCGGTTGTCGCCCGTTCACGCCGGTGCACCTGGACGGTGTACGCGAATTGAAGCGACCGTGGAGAGACGTAGCGGGGATGGCGACCGCACGAGCGATCGCCATCCCCGCATCAAAAGGCCTCAGCTTCCGAGGATCTTCTTGGCGCTGTCGTCGAGAACGTCGGTGATGAAGGGGATGCCGGTCTCTCTTTCCGTCTCGCGGTTAGCGGAACAGATGTCGTCGCGGCTGATGTCGGACAACTTGAACTTTCGCGCGCCTGCCATGAATTGCTGCAAACCGGCGGTCAACTTGTCGGCCAAGGTCCACACCGCTATGGCGCCGAGAGGGATCTTCTTCATCTCTTTCTTGCCGATCTTGTTCTGGACGTCGTAGTAGCCTGCAAAGATTTCCTCCGGATAACGGCCGACCTGGGCAACCGCATTGGGAAGCTTGTCCCAGTTCGCGTGCAGCGCCTGCCTTTCGTCCGGCTTGAATACGCCTTCGATGTTCGTGCCCAGGAAGCCCGGTATCATCAGCGAACGCCCCATACACACCAGCTTGACAAAGGGCGCGCCGAGCGCCATGGCCTTGAAGATGTGGTCCTCGCGGGCAAGCCCACCGGCGAACGCCATATCCACGACGTTCTCGCCCTTGTCGGCAAGCACCTTGCCATATTCATGGCATTTCGCGTGCAAGAGCAGCGAGGGCACGCCCCAGGCTTCCATCATGTTCCAGGGACTCATACCCGTGCCGCCGCCGGAGCCGTCTATCGTCAGCAGCTCGAGCTCGGCCTTGGAGGAGTACTTGATCGCCATCGCCAAGGCTTCCATGCCGTAGGAACCAGTCTTCAGGGTAACGCGGCTGAAGCCGAGCTTGCGCAAGTGAGCGACCGATTCCATGAAGGCCTCTTCCACCTGGTCGGGAGAGGTCAGGTCCGTGTAGCCGAGCCTGCTATGGCGCGCGAAAGACTTGATGCCGTGGTGCTCGAATGACTCTTGCACCTCGGGCTTGGTCGGATCGGGATCGACGATGTAGCCCCGCTCTTTCAAGAAGAGAGCGTAGTCGAGATCGTTCACCTGGATCTCACCGCCGATGTCCTTGGCCCCTTGCCCCCACTTGAGCTCGAGGATGACCTGGTCACCGTACTTCTCCATCACGTACTCGGCCACGCCGTTGCGGGTGTCTTCGACGTTGATCTGAACGATGATGGCGCCGTAGCCCTCGTAGTAGCGCAGATAGGTCTGAATGCGCCTGTCCAGCTCAGGGGCCTCCATGATCTTGCCCCCGTGGATAGTCGAGCGCTTGTCTATACCCACAACGTTCTCGCCAACAACGAGGGGGAATCCAACTAGCGCCGCGCCTATCGAGAAACAATTCCAATACTTCGCCGCGATGAAGGTCGAGCCCAAGGCTCCGGTCATGATCGGGACGCGCACCTTGGTAGTGGATTTCCCGCCGAATGCGGTCTCGACGCTGGCGTTAGGGAAAACGCAATTGTCCGCATCATTCGAAAGGCTGTCGGACAGCCCCCCCGAACCGTAGTTGTATCCCTGAATTCTCACGGAGTTGTAAGACACCCCTACGTGCTCGGTATTGGCGCTACCGGCGGTAATATCCCCAAAATCTCGTGGATAGAGCAGCTTGCGCCCGAGCATGCTCGCAAGCCACGTCTCGCACTTACCTTTGCAGTCTGCGCGACACAGCGTACAGAGTCCGGATTCGGCTCGATCTCCGCGATTTATGGTCCCCAAGGCATCGTTGCTTCTGTCCCAAGACATTGTGAGTGGCCCTCCTCTTGCTTGTCCGCGGGGGTTGCCCCCCCTTTTGGATACTCATCTATGATGGGTTGATGCAAACGCAGCCTCCCTGATCTTGTTGCACCCAAAGATAGCTAGACAAACAAGTGAGAAACCTCGCGGCGGGCAAGTTGATGTCGGATGGCGAGATTCCGGACAAGGTATGGGCCGCCGGCCACAGCCCATGACCAACGGAATCGCCGGCTCAGAGGTTACGCCCGCTCAGCAGTGCGCTAGCGGCCGCTGCGGATCAGGCCCGGTATCGAGTACCAGTCTTCGGTGGCGGCGGTGGGCACGTCGAAGCCGAGGTCGAGGTACCAGCCCGGCTCGTCCTGGAAGGCCAGGCCGGGTATCGCAACGCGGGTTCCGTGCATGAGCTGGATGTCGATGACGGAGTAGGCGTAGGCGAACATGCGTATCTCGTCGTATTCGAAGTCCACCTTCGGATTGGGGCGAGTGTCGGCGCGGAAGCTTATCATCACCGTCTTCCACAGTTCGCCGCCCGGATCGTGGAGGTCGGAATAGGCGATCATGTTGGTTTCCTTGTCCACGTAGATGATTCGCTTCGAGTAGGCATAGCTGGGCCAGTTGGAAATACCTTCGATTATGTAAACCGACGGCCGCATCTCCCAGGGCTCGCAGAACGTCATGCCGCCGTCGTCCTTGCAGGGCTCCGGCGGTAGGCGTTGCCCGTGCAGGGATGCCAGCATCGGTTTCTCTCCGAGCAGGCGCCAGCTAAACCACGGGATCTGGCCTGCGTAGCCGCCGTAACTGTCTACATCGATGTCCTGGCCAAACAGCGCGTCGCTCCTTTGCGCCGTGGACATACGGCGCACGCGACGAACGAAGGGTAGATAGAGCCACGTATCGTCGTGTCTGGTCTGGTCGAGGTAACGGAAGCTGACGCCGCCCACGCCTTTGAGATCGAACGGCTCGATTAGCGGATACAGGCCCGCCTTGTGGAACACTTTGTCGTCGTTCGGCTCCAGAACCGGTTTGGGGTCATGTTTGAGCCTTCCCTGAAAACGCAGAACACGTAGCCAGTCGGGCACGAAATGCCTCTCGACGTTGTAGCTCCTGTTGCCGTTGGCGTCTATGTAGAGCGAGCCGGTATCGGCGTCCACCAGGTGCAGATCGAGCGACTCGCTGAAGTAATGGGTTCGCTCGAAGTTGTACATTATCTTCTGTGCGGCCTGGGGCTCGTTGAGATCGACCACCGGGAAGGGCTTGCCGGCCACCCAGTTGTGAACGAGATTGTCTTCACCGAGTTCGACTTGATCGGAGTACTTCTCGGTAGCGGCAATGTAATCCAACGGCCGAGGCACCTCCTCATACGGAAGGATGGTCATTTCCATGCCGTTCTGGACACACCACTGAACACCGGGCGAGGCGATCCCCTCTATCTTCTCGGCGTTCGTCTTGTCGATTACGTCACCGGGAACGACGTCCGCAGCCACGGCCGGGGGCAGAAGCAAAGTAAGGATCACCATCAGCGCCGCTGCGCGGACGAGGGAGGCTAGTCTGTGGCTCATTCTCCTATCCTGTCTGTCGGCGCGACTCGTCGCAACAGGCTTTGCGCTATGCGAGCCCGCGGCGGCGCCGGTAACGCGCATAGCCATGAGCGTGCTCGAGGGCGGTGATCGCGTCATCCGTGGACGGGTAGGCCAGGCGGCCTAGCTCGCGCAGGCGGGCCATGCCCGGATTCTCGGGCCTGGTCTCCCCCAGCTCGCTTATGGTGAGGACCGGCTTCCCGTACTTGGCGCCCATCTCGACCGCGGCCGTCGCGTAGCGCGCGTCCTGGCGGCCGTGGTAGTCCACGACGCGCTCCAGGCCATGCTCCGGATAGAAGGGGCCGGCCCGTTCGAGATCCCCGAGGTTCGATTGCACGCCTATTCCGAGCAACACGATGGCGTTCACGTCGGGATGCGACGCGGTGATCTCGAGGCACTCGACCACAGTATCGCGCGTCTCGTTGCCGGCCAGGTCGGCCGGATTGTTGCGACTCCAGCGGGGCGGGAGCCTCTCGTCGAAGGCCGCTCGTAGATCGGCAGGAATCGGCATCAGCTCGAGCGTGCGCGACTCGGCAATGCGGTCGGCCGTCACCACACCCCAGCCGCCGAGCGTGGTGAGCACGAAGACATCAGGCCCCGTGGGTAACGGCTGCGTGGCAAAGGTGGCGGCGGCAACGAACGCTTCCCTTATCGAGCGGGTGCGCACCAATCCGGCCTGCTTGCACATGCCGTCGAAGATGCGGTCGTCGGCAGCAAGCGCACCGGTGTGCGAGGCGGCTGCGCGCTTGCCGCTCTCCGTGTTGCCGCTCTTCAAGATCACCACCGGCTTGCGTGCGGCTGCGGCGCTCATCTTCTCGAAGAACGAGCGACCGTCGGGCAGCCCTTCGACATAGATGAGCGCAACGTCTGTCTCAGGGTCTTCGGAATAGAAAAGTGCGTAGTCCTCGACCGCCGTCGCGGCCGAGTTTCCCGCCGATATCGCCCTGCTCACGCCCACGCCGGTCGCCCGTGCGTAATTCAAGAACGCCTGCTGGAAACCGCCGGACTGGCTGGCAATGGCAATACGCCCACGCGGCGGATTCGGTGCGACTATCTGCGCGCACAGAGAAGAAGGCGTGGAGATTATCCCTTGTCCGTTGGGCCCCGCGAGCACGATGCCAAGCTCGTCGCACAAGGCCGCCAGCGCTTCTTCTTCGCGCCTTCCTTCGTCACCTGACTCCGAGTAGCCGGCCGAGGCGACGAAGGCGGCCCGAACACCCTTTGCCGCACAGCTTCTCAATAGCTCGGGGATGGTGGGAGCCGGCGTGCATACGAAGACCAGGTCGGCCTTGCCATCGGGGATTTCATCGACCGAACGGAAGCTCTTGCGGCCGAGAACGTCGCTGCCCTCCCGGTTGGTCAGGAACACGTCACCGGCGTAGCCGTGCGCAAGGACGTTGTGGGCGGCCACGAAGCCGAACTTCCCGGGGTGGCTCGAAGCGCCGGCCACGATGATACCGCGTGGGTCGAACATGGGGCGGAAGCGCTCGATGCTGCTCGGCGGCGTCACTACGGGTGCCTCTCTACCAGGGCGTCTACGGCAACTGGCCTACCGTCGCTGATGATCAGTGGGTTCACGTCGATAGAGGCGATGCTCTCGTCCGACTTCATGAGGGCGCCGAGGCCTAGCAAGACATCGGCCACGGCCGCACGGTCCACGGCCGGCTCGCCGCGAAAGACGCCGAGCCATGCCTGGTTGTCGAGGTCGTCGAGCATCTCCTCGGCATCCACCCGCGTGATCGGCAGCAGCCTGAAGACCACGTCGGCAAGTGTCTCTGCAAAGATGCCGCCGATGCCGAGCATGACGCAGCGCCCGAAGGTAGGATCCACGACGGCGCCGGCAATGAGCTCACGTTTGCCCGCAACCATGTGCGAGACGAGCAGGGCGACGTCGCCGTCTTCGGGGCCGGCCGCCGCCAGCAACTCCTTGGCCGCCTCTGTCACCGACGACTCGCCGGCAAGGCCGAGGCGTACCAGATTGCGCTCGGTCTTGTGCGTGATACTCGGCCCGCACAGCTTTACGACAACCGGGAAGCCGAGCTCGGCCGCGGCGGCGGCCGCCTGTGCAGCGGTCTCCACCAAGCGCCCTGCGGCGACCGGAACCCCATGGTCGGCAAGAAGCTTCTTCGACTCGAACTCGGAAAGTGTTGTGGCCGGCGGCATGGGATGAAGGCAACGGTCCCAGGCTGGATCATTCACGAATGACCGGGACTCGAACCGTGCCAGGTTAGAAATTCCAATCTCTCGTGGATGTCAACCGAAGCGGCCGGGCGCGAGCAGGCCGGCGTCGAAGCTCTCGGTCGCGCCGTTGAGGAGCAGGTCGGCGGCGATTCGCCCGACAGCCGGGCTTGTCTCGATTCCGCACCCCCCCTGGCCGGCCAGCCAGAAGAAGCCCGGCAGGCGCGTGTCCTCGCCCACGACCGGCACCCCGTCGGGAGAGAACGTGCGCAGCCCCGCCCAGCGTCTTCCCAAAGTGCGCGGCACCAGGCGCGGCGCCACCGCGCGTAGGCGTTCCAACCCCTCGGCTATTACCAGGTCGTCGGCCATCGGGTCGCACGGGGCCATCGGTTCCTCGTCCATCGGGCAGAAGAGGATGCCGGCGGGGTCGGGCCGGAAGTAGAAGTTGTGGCTGTCGCTCCACAGCATCGGCCACGAGCGCGTGTCGGCGCCCTCGGGCGCAGCGAACATCACGATGCTACGGCGACGGGGCGTGAACTCGACGGCCGTGGCGCCGGCCGATGCCGCGATCTCGCCCACCCAGGCTCCGGCCGCGTTGACGACCGTGCGAGCTCTGATCGTTCCGGTGGGCGTGACCACGCCCGAGCAGCGGCCTCCTTCCACGCAGATGCCGGTCACCTCGGTGTTGAAGCGGACCTCGGCCCCGGCCCGCCGCGCGCTGCGTATGTAGCTCGAGAGTAGCTCATGCACATCGACGTAGCCGTCTTCGGGCAGCGCGACGGCACCGGCGAACTGATCCTCGACAAGCATACCTTCCAGGCGGGCGCTGGCCTCGGCCGGAGTGAGCAGATCGAGGCTCATCCCATCCTCGGCAAAGACCGGGGCGGCCTGCTCGATCGCCGACCAGTGCGACTCGGGAAACAGCAAGACCACGCCGATCGGGTCAAGCAGGGGGTTCTCGGCAAATCCCACCGGCGGATTTCGCAGGAAGCGCCCGCCTATCATCTTTAGCTGCTGGAGCGTGTAGACTGGGTCGATTTCGACCAAGGAGGAGGCGCTCCTACCGCTGGAGTGGTAGGCGGCCTGTGCCTCCTTCTCGACGAGCAGGACGTCGCCGTGGCCTCTCTCGCCGAGAAAATAGGCGAGCGAGGCGCCGGCGATGCCGCCGCCAATGATGATCACCTCGAAGTCGTCCCTCGTTTGAGCCACCGCCTGGATTACCCCTATCCCTCTGGCTCCCGATGACTAGGAGTGATCGAGAGGGGGGTCAAGCGCTGGCGCTCGGAGCGTGAATCCAACATACAATATCTGACGCGTTGGTCGCATTTGGCCCGCGGCGAACGCGCATGGAACGCCCATGGCACTTACCCGGCGAGCGGCTCTCGAGACTCTGGCCCGTTTCCTGGCAGCCACCTTCGGCTTTGCCGCAGTGATAGCCAGCGGCCAGTTTTTACTCGATCGCAAGAGCACGCGCTCGCTCTACCCGGCACGCAGGCTTCCCTACTCTGAGTGGAAGGCTGCCGGGGTGATCCGTCCGCCGGGTGCCGTGGAAGAAGAAGAGTTCCTGGCCGGCTGCATACGCTGCTACCGCTGTCAGGATGTGTGCGACACCGGCGCAATCCACTTCTACACAGAAGCCGACGGCAAGTACTTTCACACGCCCTACGTGGACCCGGCCAAGGCTGCCTGCGATCTGTGCATGAAGTGCACGCAGGTATGCCCCACCGCGGTTCTCGAACCGATGAAGCCCAAAGAGCGCGCCGAGGTGCGGATGGCCTCCGTGGCCCTGGATAAGGATCGCTGCCTTTCCTACAAGACCAAGCGGCTGCGCCATCAGCAAGCTCTGCTCAGTGAGCTCGGGCTCCCGCATACCGAGGTCGAGGCCGAGACCGAGCGTCGCGGCATATGCGGCGAGTGCTACATGGTGTGTCCGCTGCGCAAGCGGGCGATCAAGTACGAGCCCGGCGCCTTTCTGGCCCCGATCATCTTTGAAGACGCCTGCGTGGGCTGCGGCCTGTGCGAAGAAATCTGCCGGGTGGTGTTGCGCGGCGAGCCGGCGATCTGGGTGGTGCCGACGCGCACCGCAATCTGAGCTCGTGGACTTGCACTCGTGAGCAGTTACCAGTTCAGGCATCGAGTCATTCAAGCCCTGCGGCGACTCACGCAGTTCGCCGTGGTGGTGCTGGTGTTCGGTCTGATCTTCCTCGGCCTCTATCACCACTACCACGCCTCGCGCACTCTGGACGACATCGCATCGGTGAAGGGCTGGCGCGGCGTCGTGCTCTCGCTAGTCGACGATGGGGTGAGCGCGACCGATGACCCCGAGACGTTTCTGGAACGCAACAACGGCAATCTGTGGTCGATGCGGGTGGCCGGCGTCGAGATCGCCGATCCGCTGGCCTTCGTAGAGGCGACGGCCGCTACGAGAAGGTTGCACGCGCCGTTACTGCTCTCGATTCTCCTCCCGGTACTTCTGACGGTGTTGCTGGGCCGCGTCTTCTGTAGCTGGATCTGCCCTGGCTACGTCCTCTTCGAGATCGCCGGCAAGCTACGCAAGCTGCTCGCGCGGGCCGGCGTGGAGCCGCCGGCCGTGCCTTTCTCGTTTACCAACAAGTATCTCCTGCTGGCCGCCGGCACGCTGGTCGCCCTTGTCACGGCCTTGCCGATCTTTTCGATGTTCTACCCGCCGGCTCTGCTGAGCCGCGTGGCCCACGCCGTGATCTTTGGCAGCGCGCTCACTGGCATGCTGACAATCGTCTGCGCGATAGTCGCCTTCGAGGTAACCGTTTCGCCTCGCTGGTGGTGTCGGACCATGTGTCCGGGAGGCGCCCTGTACGCATTGCTGGGAGCGCGCCGCGTCTTGCGCGTGGAGCTGCTGCAGGATGCGTGCAGCAACTGTGGCCTATGCCACCCAGCCTGCGAAGCCGGCCTCAACGTTCTCAAAGAGTCCGGCGGAATCGAGTGCGACAACTGCGCAGCCTGCCTACGCCACTGCCCCGACAAAGCGCTAGCCTTCAAGCTCCGCGCGGTGTCATCCGCCTAGGGGTCAAGTCGCGGCTTGACCCCCTACGGGTGCTGGCTGCTTACGGCGATGATTTCGCCGGTCATGTAGGTCGAGTAGTCGCTGGCCAGGAAGACGATGACGTTGGCGACCTCCCAGGGCTCGGCCGCCCGCTTGAACGCCTCGCGATCGGTGAGTTCTTCGAGCAGGCCGTCGGGCGTCACCTTGGAAAGGAACTCGTGCATGGCCAGGCTCGGCGCGACAGCGTTGATGCGTACGCCGGCTTCGGCGGCCTCCATGGCCGCGCAACGGGTGAGCGCCATGACACCGGCCTTGGCCGCCGCGTAGTGCGCCTGCCCAGGCTGGGCGCGCCAGCCGAGCACGGATGCGTTGTTCACTATCACGCCACTGGCGCGCTCGACCATGTCGCGAAGCGCGGCGCGCATCATGCGGAAGGTTCCGTTCAAAGTGACGTCCAGAACCTTCGTCCACTGCTCGTCGGTCATGTCCACGACGCGGGCAAAACCGCCGAGCCCGGCGTTGTTCACCAGCACGTCGATGCGGCCCATCTCGGCGATCGCGCTGGCGATCAGGGCCTGGACCTCGTCCTCGTTCGCGACATTGCAAAGTGCACTTGCAACCGGCTTGCCCGCGACCTCTTCGAGCGCCGCGGCGGCCTCACCGAGGCGGCGTTCGTGTAGGTCGCTTATCATCACCGTCGCACCCTCTTCGGCGCAGCGCTTGGCGGTCGCAAAGCCGATGCCGGTGCCAGCGGCAGCGGTGACCAGGACTGTCTTGCCCTCGAGAAGGCTGCGCCCCTCGGGACAGCTCGGAACGGTTGCACTCATCGGTCCATGCCTCTACTTGGCGGGCGCCGGCCGCGGCTCGCGCGGCATACCCAGGCCTCTTTCTGAGATTATGTTGCGCTGGATCTGGTTGGTTCCGGCATAGATCGTGTCCGAGCGCGTGAACAGGTACAGGCGCTGCAGGCCCGTCAGATCGTAGGGCGCCGCCTCGGCCAGTTCCGAGTGCGCGCCGAGCACGTCCATGGCGAGCTTGCCGAGGTTCCTGTGCCAGGTCGCCCAGTAAAGCTTGGTTATGAGGGCCTCGCGCGCGAGCTCGGGCTGATCGGCATGGGTCAGCATGCGCAACGCATTGAAGCGCATGATGCGCAGCCCTATCCATGCATCGGCCAGGCGTTGGCGCATCACCGGGTCCTCGGCCATGCCATTGCCTCGCGCAATGTCGATCACCTGATCGAGCTCGCTCTGGAAGTTGAGCTGTTGCGCCAACGTGGACGCGCCGCGCTCGAAGGCGAGCGTGCCCATCGCCACCTTCCATCCCTCGCCGGGCTTGCCCACGATGTTGTCGGCCGCGGTGCGGGCGCCATCGAAGAATACCTCGCTGAACTCGGAGCCGCCCGTCATCTGCACGATCGGCCGGATCTCCACTCCCTCCTGGCGCATGGGAACCAGCAGGTAAGAGATCGCCTTGTGACTGCGGGCATCCGGCTCGGTACGGCAGAGCACGAAGCACCAGTCGGACCATTCGGCGCCGGAGGTCCAGATCTTCTGTCCGTCTATGACCCACTCGTCGCCGTCGAGCGCGGCCTTGGTCTGAACGTTGGCCAGGTCGGAGCCGGCGTTGGGCTCGGAGTAGCCCTGGCACCATAGCTCCTCCACATTGACGATCGGCGGCAGGAAGCGCTTCTTCTGCTCCTCGGTGCCGAAGGCGATCACGGTCGGGCCGAGCAGGCCTTCGCCGATATGGCTGAGCTTGCCGGGCCCGCCAGCGCGCGCGTACTCCTCATGGAAGATGACCTGCTGGCTCAGTCCCAGCTCACGCGCACCGTATTCCTTGGGCCAACCAACGCAGCTCCATCCGGCCTCGGCCATCTTGCGTTCCCAAGCCCGTCTCTCCTCGAAGAACACATCTTCATCGCCCGCGCCGCCACGTCCTTTTATCACCGCAAACTCGCCGCACAGATTGTCGGCCAGCCACCCCGCGATCTCTTTTCGAAATGCCTCGTCTGCTTCACTGAAGCGTAGGTCCATCGGATGTCTGCTCCCGGCCTCGCGGCCGTTCCTCTCGCGGCGCCGCAGCCGCCTGTGGTATCGCCCCTGCGTCAGCGCCGCGCCATGCGTGGGTGTCGTACGCGTCGCGAATTCTACGCAAGGGGACCAACCTGTCAAAGAAGGGGTCAAGTCGCGGCTTTCGACTTGACCCCTTCCGCTGGTACGACCTCCGTGTCGGTCCATACACGCACAGGGCCTTGAGTCAGGCCCCTCGAGCCGTAATGCTCATCTCGGCTGGTTGTCGGGCGCGCCGCCGCAATTACCGATCGCGCCCCGGCGCGCCGGCCCAGGCCGTCTCAGTATGGGCAAAGTCAGCGTAGGCTATCAGGACGGATGTATCGCGCCCCTGTGGCTCTCGACCACGGGAATGCGCGCGGCCCGGTTGATGGGCACTCGGGCGATCTGGATGCCCGATCATTTCATGGGTTTTGCACCGAAGTGGCTGTGGACACCCGAGGTGGTGCCCGCGGCCAAGCTCGTCCACTCCATGGACGCACTCTTCGATCCGGTGCCCCTGCTGACGATGGCCGCGCTCAGACATCGCGGCGTATGGCTGGGCACCTCGGTCACCGAATCGATCCGCCGCCACCCCATGTCGTTGGCCCAGACCTTTGCCACACTCGACCATATATCGAAGGGGCGGGCGATCCTCGGCATCGGCAACGGCCTGCGCGAGAACACCGAACCTTACGGGCTCTCGTGCGAGAAGCGGGTGGCACGCCTCGAGGAGGCCGTCAGAATCATCCGCATGCTGTGGGAGAGCAACGGCAAGCCCGTCACTTTCGAGGGCCGCTTCTGGCAACTCGAAGATGCGGTCTTCGACCTTCCGCTCTACCAGAACAAGGCCCCGCGCTTGTTCATTGCTGCACACTTCCCGCGCATGCTGCGCATATGCGGGCGCTGGGCCGACGGCTGGCTCCCCGGTGACAAGATCAGCGGTGAAGTGTATGCGACTCGCTTGAAGGCGATAGCCGACGCCGCAGCCGAGGCCGGCCGCTCCATGGACGGATTCACCGCCTGCCATACTGCACTCGTCGCGTTCGGGAAGAACCGCGGCGCAGTCATGGACAAGGCCATCAACAACAAGTTCGTCGCCTACATGGCTCTGGGGCTGCCGCCGGCGGCGTGGACAGAGCTTGGGCTCGATCATCCGCTCGGAGCCGACTTCGGCGGCTTCATCGACATCGTGCCCTCGCGCGTGACACCGGAGCATGTAGATGCGGCGCTCGCGGGGATGACGCCCGAGATGGTGGAGCGCCTCTTCTACCTGGGCAGCGTGGAGGAGATCGTCGAGGAACTGACCCCTATAGCGGAGGCCGGCTGTCGCCATTTCATCGTGGCCAATATGGGCGGAGCCTTCACCGGAGAAAGCGCGGCCGATCTGTGGCGAACGAGCCGGCTCTTTCATGCGCTCAAGCGGCTCTAGCCAACCTGCCCCTTCAGGTGTCGGCTCAGATCGCCGATCAGGTCCATGAACACGAGTCGGTCGGCAAAACGCCACTTACCACCCTGACAGACGAATCGGTCGTGGTAGCGTCCGCACACGATGGGCTGCAACGCGATACCTTCGCAGGCCTGGAAGACGCTGAAGTAGGCGCGGCCGGTGGCGGTTCCGGCGTCTTCGTCTACATCGAGGATGACGTTGGTGGTCACATGCTTCGTACGCGGGATACCGTCGTAGCGTACGATCAGGCCGTTTAGAACCTCGAGCAGCTCCTCGCGCCCGCTGAGCGGCGGAGTACCATCGCCGCGATAGGTCGCGTTCTCGAACAACTCAGCGACTCCTTCGAAATCCCCGAGGTCCATTCTCTCGGCATAAGTGTAAAGCAGGCTCTCGATCTGTTCGCGCGCTCGACTCATTCCGTCATTTTATGACCTTTCGCCACGGCTCGCACCAGCGCCGGTCGATGCGGCGCCGGCTCGAACGAAGAATGCGACAATCCTCGCTCATACCGGCCCTCATACCGGCCCTCATGCCGGCCAGAGACGCGGAGGAACCGAAGATCGCCAGGTCTTCCCACAGGAGCAGAGGATAAGTTCGCGGTCCCCGTCCTGTTCGCGGTCCCCGTCCTTGACCCAGAGGGGGATATTGGGTCAGACTGCGCAACGCGCGTTGGAACCGACAGCCGCGTTTCGCAGCGATATTTTCGCCAATAGCGACAAACACGGACAAACAGGAGGCACCGGTGGAACCTCACAGAAGTCAGTACGTAAACCGCTGGCACATGACGGGCTCGATGCAGCCTTTCATCGCAGAAGACGTGCGCATGTACGGCTTCGTCTTCCCCGCGAAGTACGAGAACCTGCTCGCGCTGACAGATCGGTATCTCATAGAGCCTACCAACGGCTACGTGGACTATGCCCCGGTACGTGCCATCTCGTGGATAGCCGTCACGTTCGCACACATAGGCAAGTTGTACTCGCCGGACCCCGAGTACCGCACGGTGGGGTGGATGGAGGAAACCGAAGTAACTTTCTGGGTCTTCACCCCGTCCGGCTACTTTGCAGGCATTCCCACGCGGGCAAGATTCTTCACGCCTTACCTGTTCGTCGATGTCGCATTGGCCATAACCTACGGCCGGGCGATATACGGCTTTCCGAAAGAACGCGGGTGGTTCGAGTACGCGAAGGAAGAAAAGTCTTTTCCCCGCGGTGACTGCGGTCCGCAGACGCTTTCGGTCAAGGCTTTCGGCGTCGAGCATTTCACCAACGACCCGAAGTGGGAGCCCTATGAGCTAATCAGACTGGAACACACAGGACACTCGCAGCCCGAGCAGCTCGTCCCGAAACCGTCATGGGTCAACTTCGCCGAGATAACCGACGATCTCATCGGCGGGCTCGCAGACTGGGATGGGTATCTCTGGGGCATCCCGGGTCAGATCGGTAACGCCGCCAAAGCCTGGCCGCCGATAGGCAAGACCGTGTTCCTCAAGCAGTTCTATCACAGCAACGACAGCGGCGACGCCTGCCATCAGGCCGTTGTGGAAGCCGGCATAGGAATACGCGGCGTTCCGGTCGGCGGTTTACTGAACCACGAAGATTACCGCATGATCGTCACGGAATCGGATACGCATCCGATCATCCAAGATCTCGGCTTGATGCCGAACGCGGACGGCGCGGTGTCCCCCTGCCTGGCCTACTGGGTCGATTTCGCGTTCGAGGTGTACCCGGGAAGAGAGGTCTGGCGCGCCGATGAGGGACCGTTACCGCAGAACCGGGGGCACTGCTAGCCGACGGGCGACCCTGACGGGAGCGCCAAAGCCGGACCCTCTTCAGACTCGAGCGCGGCCTGCGCGCAGGCTGCATCGTAGTTGGCACCTAGCTCGAGGAATATGGCGCGTGCCCGTTCGAGATGCTCCGTGCGTGCGTGGTCGCCACGGGAAGCGTGACGGCCGAGCTCGAGCAGCGCAAGACCCTCCTCGTAGGGCATGTCCATCGCCGCGGCCAGTTCCCGCGCCTCGGTCCATATCTTGCGCGCCTTTCCGTGCTTGCCTCGCAACCATGAGTGCAGCCCCGACCACACCAAAGCCTGCGGTTTCGCTACCGGGCACCGGCGCGCGAAGTCCTTCAAGGTTCTGACACCGCGTGCCGCAAGGGCTTTCGTCCCACTCGCCCCGGCCGAGCCGGATACCTGCGCCCACTCCCAAAGCCTCACGCCGACCTCTGCAAAGTGCACGTACCCGGGCATGGCGTGGTAGAGGAACATCGGCCTACCCAGATTGCGGGCCGCTTCCTCCGCCACTTCAAGCGCCGCCTCCGGCCGCCCGCAGCGCAGGTTTGCAAGCGCTCGTATGCACACCACACCGAAGGCCGAAGCGCGATCGCCGAGCCGACTGAGATCCCCCGCCAGCAACGTATCTATTGCGTCGAGCGCCGTCAGCGCTCGCTCGCCATCGCCGATCACCACATGGGCGGCCGCAATACCGACGTACGACCATGTCTCCGATTGCGTATCCCCGCGCCGGCGGCTGGCATCGAGTGCTTCCTCATAGCACGACATGCCCTCACTGAAGCGGCGGTGAATGTAGTGAAGGTTGCCAATATGCAAGGTGCACGACTCCACCCAACGCTCGTCGCCGATCTCGCGGAAAGCGGTTCGCCCTTGCGCGAGCGATTGCTCGGCGCCCGCCCAGTCCCCCTGCCCGATCAGGTAGAACCCCCTCATCATGGATACCCGCCCGAGGCCGTAGATGTCGTTGACCTCCGCCGCTGCAGCGCGTCCGATCTCGAAATAGCGCTCCGCCACCCGCCGGCCCATGTACGCTCCGCCGGCCATGCCGAATACGGCGCTGCTAGTGGCCAGTTCCGGCGACGGGCCCGCGGTTTCGGCGAGGTTGATTGCACGCAGAGCCGCCAACAGGGCCGCAAGCTGCGGCCTCATCAGCAGCATCACGAAGCCAAGCAGCTCGCAGGCTCCGGCCGCCTCCAGCGCCGCTGCCCGGTCATCAGCGGACGCGTCTCGACGGCCCAAGGAAGGGAGTAGCCTATTGGCCGCCTGCCGGCCTGCTTCACTGGCCAGACCAAGCGCCAGCCGAAGCGGGTTCGACGGTATGGCGTTACCCATCAATGTCAGCGCTTCGTCCAGGTGATGGCGCGCGTCTTCCGGCTTGCCGAGCCGGTAGTTGGCCGCGCCAAGGATTAGCTCCCAACGCGCTCTTCTACGGCTATCCTCCGCCGACGCCGTGTCTCCGTTCTGTAGCTCCTGTATGCGTAAGGCCTCGTCGAAGAAACTCACGGACTCTCGGTTCGCATAGTTTGCTGCCGCCTGCTTACCAGCCAGCTCGAGCGTGTCTATCGCCTTGGCCATGATGGGCGCCTGTGGACCGTGTGGGTCCAAAGCACCGCACCAGTGGTGGGCCAGCAGGGGGTACACAGGAGAAATATCCGCTTCGTGAATCTTTTCGAGCCGCTCGGCTACGACTTTGTGTAAGCGTTGTTTACGCTCGTCGGGCATACCGTCATAGGCCACCTCCCTGGTGATCGCGTGCTTGAATGCGTACGTGGCTTCCGGCGCCGAAGAATCTTCGGCGATGAGGCCGAGCCGCTCCAGTTCGGCGAGGTCGGACACAAGGTCTGCGATGCTCGCTCTCACGGGATGCACGTCGCGCAGTGCGGACAGGGTAAACGTTCGCCCCAACACACTCGCGACCTTGAGGGCAATTCGATGCCGTAGGTTCAGACGATCGATGCGGCTGGTAATCACGCCCTCGACATTGGCGGGCAGCCTCAGCTCGGCCAGATCGCGCGCGTCGCCCCTCAGGCGACACTCATCGCCGGCGCTCATTTCGAGCACCTTCTGGTCGCGCAACGCAAAGGCGAGTTCCTCGGTGAAGAAAGGATGTCCGTGTGCACGCTCCTGAATGAAGTCGGCTACCGAATCCGCCAAGCGGCTGACGCCGAGGCAGTCACAAATCTGCGCGCGGGCATCCTCGGCAGAGAGCGTGTCGAGCACTATCTTGGACGTTCCTGCGGCCTGTTCGAGCTTGCGATACTCGGGCTGGTCGAACTCGTGGGGCTCGAGGTGCTCAGAATGCTCGGGATGCTCCTGCTCGTTGGGCGGACGACTGGTGACGACAAGGAGGAGCGGGCTTACGCGCTGGCTGACCAAACTGGCAAGGGCCCAGGAGGCCGAATCCAGCCAGTGGGCGTCCTCGAGAACCAGTAACAATGGGCCGGCCGCCGCCGCGATCTCGAGCAGGCGAACCAAGAGCTGGCGAGTGTTGTCCGAGCGCGCCTCGGCAGACATGCCCGACGTCCAGTCGTTGGTGGGAAAATCCAGCGGCAGGACGGAGTTGAGCAGAGGAGCCCTCTCCAACGGCGGCACGGATTCCTCATCGCCGGCAAGCCACTGCTTGAGTAAATCGCTCACGCGCGCACGCTCGTTCGAAAGGTCTTCGATCGATTCGCCGCCGCCGAAGAGGTCGGTGAAGACAGGCCGCCACGCGTGGTACGGAGTGGTCGCTTCGATGGCATCCCCGCCGCCTACCAGAGCCCGCACCTCGCTCCGCGCAGAATAATCCGCCAGGTCGCCGATCAGTCGCGACTTGCCGATGCCGGCCTCCCCCTCGATGAGAAACGCCGCCGATCCGCCGCTGCCAACGAGACGGTCGATGCCGTCGCGCAACGCCTTCCTGTGTTCTTCTCTTCCGACGAGAGATGTCTGCTTGCGGTGCGCTCGCGCGGACATGCTGCGCGACCCCGTCGAGATACCGTGAGGCCTCCACACGTCCACCCGGCTCGCCACGCTCTTTATGGTCACCGGCTTTAGCTCGTGGAAGTTAACGTGCCCCTCTGCCGCTTCCCGCGTGGCCGAATCGCAAAGTATTCCGTCATCGACCGTCTGCATCAGACGCGCAGCCAGATTGGCCGCGTTGCCGACCATCGTGTATTCGCGACGTCTGTCGTTACCCACGGGACCGCAGAACACGCGCCCCGTGGTAATGCCGACATAAGTGCACTCTCCTTGCTCTCTCAGCGCAGCCTCGATTTCCAGGGCCGTCCTCACGGCGCGAACGGCATCGTCTTCGTGAGCCTGAGGCGGCAGGCCGAATGCAGCCAACACCACGGGCCCTTTCTCATCGACGCTCACCCTTGCAAGCATCCCCTTGTAGCGACTGACGCTGGCGTTGACCAAACGTAGATCGGTCTGCACCTGCCCGGGCCGGTCAGTGGCGAAGCGCGGTAACCTGATGAAAAGCGTCGTCACGCGGCGGAGCTCCGCGAGCCACTCGTCCTCGGCATCGGTGGCCCTCAGCCTCACCGCCTGCGGAACGTAGGCGCGCAGCTCATCCTCGGAGACCTGCATCGGATCGCGCGCCTCGAGCGGCTGCGCTGGAATCGGGTCGAGAACCGACTCCAGCAGCGTCGCGCCGGAGTCGAGCACCGTGCCCGCGAAGCTCGGTCGCAGCAGGGGCCAGGCCTGTTGCGCTGCCACCACCCGCCCCGGTTGGGCCTGCGGTTCGGCGCGTATCGTCTCTATCAGCGCCGGTCCATCCAATACGAGCTCCGAGCGGTGATAGTCGGCGTCTGCATGCAACGCTGAAACCTCACCGACCGAAACTCCTATGCGCAGGGAAATCTCTACCTCACCCTCGGCCACATAGTCGCGGACGGCCCGCTGAACCTCGAGCGCGCACTGGGCAGCCCGCCGTGCGGCAAGCTCGGGGGCCCCCTCCCCCTCGCCAGCCGGCCACAGTGCCAGCAGCCCGTCGCCGGCAAACTTCACAAGATCTCCACCGTGGGCGGTGATAACTTCTATCAGAATGCTGAAATAGGCATTGAGTATGCGGCCGAACCGTCCCGCCCCCCCGCGGCCCCGGCGGCTCAAGCGCTCGGCCAAGGCCATCGATCCGGTGACATCGGCGAGCAGCAAAGCCGCCTGGAAACGCCTCGTAGCGCCCCGAGAGCCGGCGGCTTCCTCCGCCGCCAGGTGATCCAGAACCATGGCCGGCACGTAGCTGGCCAGTACTTGTACGGGTGCTTTCATTACCGTTCGTCGTAACCGCGCTGTAAGGTCTCAGTATCCTGCGAAAGTCGGCTACGTCAACGAATAGAGCCCCGTAGGGTAACCCGGATAATTCATGAAGCGCTCTGCTACGATCGCCAATCGTACGCCATCTAGGGGCATGCCCGCTCTTCGGCCCTCGACATTCGAAAGGGACGACATCGTCGCCTATTACGATGCCTGCCATACCGACTACCAACTCGTGTGGGATCTCGACCGCAGCCTGGCCATGCACATCGGCCACTGGGACGAGACGACATGGACGCTTCGACAGGCACTGGCCAGGCAGAACCGCTTGTTGGCCGAGCTGGCTGCAATCGGCGAAGCGGACCGCGTTCTCGACGCCGGCTGCGGAGTCGGCGGTAGCGCCATCTTCCTGGCCAAGCGCTTCGGATGCAGCGTACTAGGAATAACTCTCAGTCCCACCCAGGTCGGACACGCGCGCGCCAACGCACAGAAACGTCAGGTGAGCGACCGGACCGAGTTCACGGTCATGGACTTCACTAACACCGCGCTCGCCAGCGGAAGCTTCAGCGTCGTCTGGGCTCTCGAAAGTGTCTGCTACGCCGAGAACAAGGCGGACTTCGTTCACGAGGCAAGCCGTCTGCTAGAGCCGGGCGGCAGGCTGGTGCTTGCCGACGGTTTTGCCACCAAGAAGGACTATAGCGACGACGAGCAGGCTTTGATGAGGAAATGCCTGCACAACTGGGCGGTCGTCGGAGTCGATAGCAAGGAAGACTTCGAAGGCTACATGGAGGATGCCGGCCTGTCGGTGCTTTCCTTTACCGACACGACCAAGGCCATACTGCCCTCGACTCGACGACTGGCCTTCTATGCGCGAGTAGGCTACCCGTTCGTCAAATTGGCTTCCCTGGTCGGACTGCGCAGCGAAGCGCAACTGGCCAACACCAGCGGCGCCCGTTACCCGCACACCATGTGCAAGAGAAACCTCATCCGTTACGGCGTCTTCGTCGCCCGCAAGCCCTGATCAGCAGCAACCTCGCCGTAGTCGCCGGTAGAACCCGCACTTTGACCGCGTGAGCCGGTAGTCCGCAGTGACCACTATGCGGGCTTTTCGGCCGACAATATGCCGTAGTGCCAGTAGCCCTGTTCGAGAGCCTGGTACTGGCGCACGGCGCCAACGACATTGGCGTGCTGTACGGCGGAACGTAGCTTGAGGAAGCGGCCCGTGACGGCAAACGGGTAGGAAACGCGGGCCAGGCGATAGAGCCGGAGTAGCGATGGACGAACCCGTTCCGTGAAGTCCTCGACCACGGTATCGGCAAATCCGGCGGCCGAGGCATGGGCGCTGTGCTCGTCGGCCGTATCGAGGCCGGGGATTGCCCAGCCGTCCAGCCACTGGCGGAAGACACGCGGGCCGCCATTGCCGGCACCGTTCTCGACCCGCATGAAGTCGGCTACCACCAAGCGGCCGCCGGGCTTGAGTACGCGGGCGGCCTCCCGGTAGAAACGGGCTTTCTCGGTGGCGTGGCAGACGCTCTCGAGAGCCCACACCGCATCGAAGCTGTCGCTGGCAAAGGGCGATGCAAGGTAGTCGGCTTGAACGAAGTCCAGCCTGTTACCCGCCGCTCTCGTCTCTGCGAGGCGGCGCGCCTGAGCCGCGTGGTCGCGCAGCAGAGTTATTCCGACGACTCGCGCCTTGCGGTTACGAGCCAGCCATAAGCCGCTGCCACCGAGGCCACAGCCCGCATCCAAGATCAGGCTGCCCTCGCGCACGCCGGCCCTCTCGGCCAGCACGCGATTGGTGTTCAGTAAGGCGTCTGCATGCCCGTTGGTCGTCTCATCGTGGTAGCCGAAATGCAGCGCGAGGTTCTCGCTGTTCGACCAGAGAGCCCGGTAGTCCCACAGGGTCTCGCGGTAGTAGTCGGTGACATCGTCACCGTTGTGCTTCGGCTCCATGCCCTCCGTCGATCCCGAACTGAGTGTGACCATCGATGCAAGCCCCCGCGCCGCCTTCCGCCGCCCATGCCCAGCGCGTTTCTGTCACGTATGCCGATGCCGAGGTTATTAGTGAAGTCCGCCCCCGCAACGCCGCGCGCCAGATATACCTGGTCGCCGCGGTACGATCCAAGAACGAGGTAGTAGAGCCGACAGGCAATCTCCCAAATATGAACTAGTTCACATTTACGCGGCGATTATATGGGCCCGTGGCGCGGCAAGGCGCGGCGAGACCTGCCGGCCCGAGGTCTGCCGGCGCGAGCTCTTCCGGCGTCTGGCCCCATCGCGCAAAAAACAGGTGGCTAGCAAAGAGGCCATCCTTGGTTACCGATTAATTTGTTCAAGCAAGGATTTTTATTTGC
>PIVZ01000885.1 GCA_003354045.1 bacterium | reverse complement strand
CCCTTCCTGACGTGATCGATGAGTACTTCGTACGCAAGAAGGTGATGGATGGATCCATTCAGGACGTTCGGCAGGTCATACGGGAGGAACTCGAGCGTACGGACGCGGGCTCGAGTCAACGGCCATGCTCGTCCGAGCCGTCGTTCGTGCTGCCGCCGGATATCAACACGTTCACGGGACGTCATGAGGAGATCGCACAGCTCGAGAGCATTCTCCTCGGAGGCGCCGGCGCTGAGATATGCACGATTGTGGGATTGGCAGGAACCGGAGGGATGGGGAAATCGGCACTAGCCTATCATTTCGCTCATGCCCACAAAGACGAGTTCCCGGATGGCGTGATTTGCCTTCGCGTCGATGCCAGGGATGTCGACGCGACGGCACGCGAATTCGTCAGGTCTAATGGAGTACTTCTCGAACCTGATGACGACCGTGACGCCTCCACCATCATGACAGAGCACTTCTCCGGCCGACGGATGCTGCTCATCTTCGACAACGCCGAAACCGCTGACGTAGCTGCGCTCCGCCCGGGCGGAAACAGGTGCAAGGCGATCATCACGACGCGCGACCGCTCGTTGCCGGGCAGACTAGACGTGCCTCCGGAGGCCGCGATAGACCTCCCACCACTGCCGGCGGATGATTCGCTCGACCTGCTTCGGCATCGCCAACTGCTGGGTCACGAACGGGTCACGAAGGAGCCCGCGGCTGCAGACGAGATAGTCAAGCTGGTTGGCGGCCTGCCGCTTGCGCTTCAGATTGTCGGCGCGACTCTGCAGATGCAGGAATGGCGAACGCTCGCGGACTACGCAGAATCGCTGACCGCCGAGCGGAAGCGACTCGAGAAGCTGAAGTTCGCCGGCGACGCGAGTCTCGATGTGCGTGCGTCCTTCTCCCTGACTCTTCCGCTGCTGAGCGACGACGAGCTTGACTTCTTCGGCGCTCTAAGCGTCTGCGCCGCCGAGGGATTCTCCGGTCGCGCCGTGCTGGCGGCCTGCGCCTGTGACGAGGAGACCGCGCACGCGCGACTGGGACAGCTCTACCGCCTATCGCTTCTGAACCGCGCTGATGCAACCAAAGCTCGCTTCGCATTTCATCCACTACTGAGGATCTTCGCGCTGGAGATCGCGCAGGAGAGGAAACTCTACGATACGGCCGCAGAACGGCACGCCCGGTACTACGTCGAGCTTACCAAGGCAGCCTCTCTGACGGATCAGGCGTCAGGCGCAGTCGTTGTCGAGGAGTTGAACGAAATCGTCTTGGCGGCCGCGTGGATGCAGCGGAGCGAAGCGCCGGACCACGAGTTCGAGATTCAGGTGCAACAGTTCTTCCAGCAGTATGGACACTGGGATGTAGCGAGGCAGCTCCTCTCCGGTTTTCTCGATTCGGCGGAGGGGGATCGGGACCACAAAGCCATTGTGCAGGCTCGGATCCAACAGGCGAAGTTCTGCGCTCTGCGCGGCGAGTGGAAAGGTGCGGAAGAAGCCCTCGGCCCGGTCGGTGACCTGCTTCGCCGAATCGACGACCC
>PIVZ01000292.1 GCA_003354045.1 bacterium | reverse complement strand
AGCGAGGGCTGTCATGGTGGCCTTGAGCGATAAACGGCCCGGGCGCCGGGCATTGTACCAGACTGGCTTCGAGGCGCTGGAGAAAGACCTGCTGGCTCTGGACGAGACCGTCAAAAAGCTGACGGCCAGGAAGCCGAACGAGCCGCTGGTTGCCTCGCATCCTGTTTATCAGTACCTGGCGCGGCGCTATGGTCTCGAGCTAGAGAGCGTGATGTGGGAACCAGATGAAGTGCCGGACGACGGCGAATGGGCTGCGCTGAGAGATCTACTGAGGCGGTATCCCGCGCGGTGGATGCTCTGGGAAGGCGATCCGAGCCCGGTGTCTGCGGAGCGACTGAAGGCGATGGGTGTGGGCAGTGTGGTGTTCTCTCCCTGCTCCAACAGACCGACCGAGGGAGATTTCATGGACGTCATGCGTAGCAACGTCGGCAATCTCGAAGTCGTGTTCCGCTAGCCGCGGCAGAGTTCTGCGGTTGCGGGCAACGCGTCGTCGATTGCTGCTCCGGCTCTCCATTCGCGGGCTCTCTGCGTGTACACTTTGGCAAGATCGACCAGGTGCAGTCCGAGAAGACCGCCTTCGGCGAACCCGTCCGCGCACGGGTTGGAACCGAAATGGCCTTCGAGAGCGAGCCGAGCCAGGGCTGCCGAAGAGAACAGAGCGTCGAACGCAGACGGGTCGTTTGCCACCTCCTCGGAGCCGGCGATGGCAATGCGGGCCTGGCGGACCCACCGAGCGTTTCGAAGCCCGTTGGCCATGCTCTTGCGGGAGCCCTGGCTCGTCGTTGCGAGATCGGGCGCATATGCCGGCAGCTGGGAAGCCACAGCGACGTTACGTAGCGCGTGCGGTGAGATCTCGGCGATGATGATCTGGCCGTCAGCGAACAGCTGGGCCAATGAGCCCTCGAAGGGCCAGATTCGGAAGTCTCTATCGGGAAAGCGCAGCCAAGGGGCCAAGTCTTTCCATACCTCGCGTGTCGCTGATCCGAGTGTAACTTCGGCGCTCGACAGTGCGAAGACCGGTTCGGCATGGGCGATACAATCGACCGCTCGATAGAAGAAGGCGCTGGAACCGGCTGCCTCGTAAAACGACTCGATCTTGTGCAAAGCTGGAGAAGGAACGAAGAAAGGGCGCTCTATACTCCAATCGCGCGGCTCCCAGCACTCCTCGAAGAACGCCGAGCCGTAGCGTGTTGTTGCCAGCAGGTCCAGGAATGAGCGGGCCTTACGCCAAGGAGGGCGCTCGCGGGCTGTTCTCATATAGGCGTCCGGAACGCCTAGAGCAGCGTTGATGCCGACAATTACCGCACCTCCGGTACGGGTACGTTCCTCGCGGGCGACTTCCAGTAGACTGGTCAGGGTATGTCCGGGCAGGGGAGGAGCGAGGGGCGTGACCAGGCGTTCCCCCTCCAACTGTGCCATGCATACCCGGCGACGGGCGGGTTCCTGGTTCCAGGTAGCGGATATGACCGTGGCCGGTCTTGCGGCTGCGTTTCTAGATCGGATTCTCGACCAGCTCTTTGTCAGACAGTTCATCTTCAGCTCCTGTGCTCGCGGCTGTGATGCCCGCACATGAAGCAGGCATACGGGTCGTCTCTCCACGATGGGTGAATCTCGACGGGTCGACCCGCAAAGAACCGGCACGGTCCGCGCGGGTCGTAGAACGGACGCAGGAGGGAAGCGCCCCTGACGCCGCGAACGAGACGAAGACGCGACGACTTGCGGCGCTTTGCGCGTAGCTCGTCACGGAGGTGCGTGAGCGACATCAATTCGGGCTCGCCCGCGAAGGGAGTTGAATCGGTGCTGTCGTCTATTTTCGCCATTGGCATCATCGAGCTGTTCCTCGTGTCTTCCTTACCTTCAGCTTGCGCATAGAAGTGCCGGCGGGAAAGAGGCCCGATGCCTGCGACTGAACGAACGACCAGTATCCGACTAGGCAGACGGTCGGTGGTCAGGCGAAGCCCAACAGCGTGAGTCTCTCCCCAAAAGCTCGAACTTGTTCAAGAAAACAACGCTCTCGCTTCTCAGTGGAAGATCTTGCCGACGCTTGCCCCATGATGGCGTGGGCTGAACGGCCGTCCAGTCATGTGTCAATCAGAATCCGTCTGCGGGCTTCGGGCGGCCACGATCCCGACAGGCGCAGTTGACCGTTGCGAGCTGTGTTTGTTAGAAAGGCATGCGATGCCCCACACCAAGGCAAAGATCCTCGATACGGCTACGCGCCTATTTGCCGACCATGGCTACGACGCGACGAGCATCCGTGAGATAGCCGAGGAGGTCGGAGTTGCCCCCGCGCTGATCCATCATCACTACGAGAGCAAGGCGGAGCTACTACACGCGTTGTTCGAGAAGATGCGGGTATGGGCGACCGAGCACCGGCGGCACGCCTTGGAGCGGCACGCGGGTGAGCCTCTTCGTGAGCGCTGCCGGGCTCTCATTAGAAACACCTTCGAGATGGCCTGCCAGAGGCCCGACTACTTCCGCGTACTGGCCTCGACGGCCTACTCGCAAGAAGTCTGGGAGGCCGCCGGAATGAACCAGCTCATGTGGGAGGGCATGACCGAGAATCTCGGACCGACGTTTCAGGAGTGGCTGGAAACTTACCCCGAGCGTGGCCTGGCGCCGCTCATACAGGTTACGGTCGCGACGTTCGGGGCCTGCGTAGCGCGTTCCATCGTCGGTGGGGGCACGCCCCCCGCGCCTGCCGAAGTCTCCGAGCGAGATTGGGCGCGCCAATGGTGTGAGTCCATGACCGAGGCCCAGATGCGCGCGCTGTTTCCGGGCGCGCCGTGAAGCGGGGCTGATCACCCAACAGGCGATTCCACGGGCCTCCCGCCCATACCGAGGGACGTGCTTCACAGGTGTGCAGGTGAATTGCCGATGAGTTGGGGTTCCTGTGCGTCTTTCCCGGTTCAGCTGTTTTCAGTCGGCACCCATGCTAAGAGTCGTTGCGGAGGTGCGGTTATGAAGCGAGTTTCACATTTGGCTGGCGTGTGCGTCCTGGCAACCGTAGTCGCGGTCGCGCCGGCCCAGGCCGGAGGCCTTTACATCAATGAGTTCGCCACGGCGAGCATGGGAGCCGCCGGAGCTGGCGCCCAGGCCATCGCCAACGACGCTTCGACCGCTTTTCACAATCCGGCCGGCATGACCCATCTCGAAGGTAGTGCGCTGTCCCTTGGAGCAGGGCTAGGCGTGGTCCAGACTGAGTTCGACCCCGCCGACGACACTCCGATTCCCGGCAATGACGGCGGCAATCAGGGGGGAGTGGCGCCGGTTCTCAGCAGTCACTACGTTCACAGTGTTTCTGATCGCTGGCGAGCGGGGGTGAACGTCATCTCGGTGTCCGGTGCACTCTTGGACCCTGACAGCGGTTGGGCCGGCCGCTACCAAGTGGACGAGGTCTCGGTTCTCACACTCTCTCTAAATCCCACCGTTGCCTATCGAATCAACGATTGGGTTTCCTTGGGCGTCGGCGTCCTTGCGATGTACGCGCGCCTCGACATGGATGTGAGTGCGCCGCCGCCGGATGGCGATGGAAAGGTCGAGCTCGACTCGCTGGACGACTTCGAGGTGGGCTGGAATGCGGGTGTTCTCTTCGATCTCTGTCCGGGGACCCGTCTTGGCATAGTCTACTCTTCTGAGCTGGACACCAAGTTCAGCGGCGACGTCAGGCTCGTGCCCGGGAAGATCCCTGCGGAGATCGAAACCGCCATCGATACCGGATTGCCGTTGCCGCAACTCCTACGCGTTGGCCTCTACCACGAGCTGAACGATCGTTTTGCGCTGCTATCGACGGTCGGTTGGGAGGACTGGAGCGCTCTGGAAAACCAGTTCGTCTCGCTGGAGCAAGGATCGACCGCGATACCGCGAGGCTGGGAGGACACTTGGCACTTCGCGCTCGGCCTCCAGTACCGGCCCGACGATGTGTGGATGGTGCAAACCGGTCTCGCGTACGATACGTCCCCGGTGGACACCGAAGACCGGACCGCGGACCTACCCATCGATCGTCAGATCCGAGTCGCTCTGGGCGCCCAATATCAGTGGAGTGAAGATCTGAACGTGGGCGCCTCGTTCGTTTATGCCAACTACGGAGACGCCGAGATCGACAACGATCTTCTGAAGGGTGACTACAGCAGCAACAACATATTCTTCCTGGCTTTCAACGCCGACTGGAGGTGGCTGCCGACGGGCTAGCTCTGGGACTGCCTGTCAGCGGATGCACGTTCGCGCTTATCTCCCTTGTGTTTTGCTCCCTTGGCCACTCGACGGCTTGATGTGTCCCGGCCAGGCGCGACGATCGTAGATGCGCTCGCGTCGCAGTCTGCTCACCGTGCACCTGTTTCCGCTGCTGAAGGCATCTTGCTTGAGGCGCTGGAGGCCGCCGCGGATGTAGTCGGGATCGATATCCAGGATTCCGCAAATGTTCTCGAAGGAGAACACCCAGTCGGCATCGTCGCTCCGGATCCACGAGTCTACCTCGTGGAACTGTTGGCGTTGGCTGCGCAGGGGTGAGTTCAAGCCGCGCTGGAAGATGAGCAGCGCGTCTTCGAGAATCGCCAACATGAGGCGGATCGACGGATCGCGGCAGGTGTCTTTGGTCTGCAGATCGACTACTGGAATGTCTTGAAGTTTGAGCAAGTTTGTCATGGTGCTTCGCTCCTGACCTAGTTCTTGATTCCAGCTTGCACACGGAAGCGTATGACGGGAATGCCTCCGAAGGGCGTCACTGAACGGGTGGCCAGTCGCGAGCTGGGCGAACGATCGGTAGGTTTACCGCGGTCGTAATTGGTGACGACGGTGTAAGAGTCGGAACTTCTTCACGAAAGCGACACCGGAGGCGATAGGGCGTGCGTGCGACCGTGTACTCAGTCCGGCGCTGTGAGCTGAACAAGTGACCAGTGATGTACGGCCAGGGAGCAACGTTGGGGTTCCCCGCGACCGCGGCGGGCTGTATTGACAGTCCTTGTCCGGCAAACTCGAGCTTGCCTGGAAACCGTAGGATGCCCGCCGTGGCCGGGCGAGGACCATTGGCAGATCTATGATCACCGACTCCGGGATCCGCTTCGCACCTGTCGAGAACTCGTACAGGGATTGCCGGCTGGCGCTGAGAATTTTATCAGTTATTCTCCGGAGCGGTGAGGCGCGGTCGAGGCATCGCGCCCCACCGCTGTTAGTGAACCGAGCGGTGAGTGTGATGAATGTTGTATGCGATCGCGTGACGAGTGAAAGGCGTCTCGAACCGGCGTCGCCGAACGGTCTGTCTGCTAGCTGGCGGGAGGGTGACGTCGCCCGCTGGGTCGATGTGGAAGCTCCCACGCCCGAAGGGTTGCGACGGCTTCTCGCCACACTCGATCTGCATCCATTGATCGTGGAGCGTTGTCTGGAGCCAGGGCAGGGTTCGCGGGTCGGCACCTACGAGAAATCATTGCTTGTCGAGTTTCCCGTGGGCAGCCTGGCGAATGGGGGGGAATCGACCGAGGTCTCCATTCTCTGCTTTCCCACCATGCTCGTGACCATACACGGAAACGCGATGCCACGCCTCGCGGCTTTTGCGGCGGAGCTAACCAGGGATGCTCGGCTGTGCACCGCTCGTGTTCCGGGGCTGCTATATGAGCTTTTCGACCGCCTGATCGATTTTGAGGCGCAAGAGTACCTTACAGTGCGGAAGCGAGCGTCCGAGCTCGAGGACCTAATCGACGAGGATCCTTCGGGTGCCGAGGTCGGGGACATCGTGGCGCTCAGGCAGAGCGTCCGGCGGCTTGCCGATTTGATCGAAGATCAATCCTACTGTGTCCAAAATCTACAAGCGACGAAGTCCCAGGCCTTTGAGCTGGATGATGAGCGCGAGTACTTTGCGGTGCTCGCCGGAAGCTTCACAGGAGGTAGCCGCCTTCTGACTCGTCTCGAAGAGCGCATGCGGGACGTGTATGAACGGCATCAGGTCAACCTGCAGGAAACGACGAGCAGTCGATTGCGGATACTGACGGTGCTGTCAGCCGTCTACCTACCCGCGACGCTGGTGGCCGCTATCTACGGCATGAACTTCGACAACATACCGGCGATCCAATGGGACTACGGGTACGGGGCGGTGATGGCCATCATGCTCGTGATCGTAGTGGGGCAGCTCTTGTTCTTCTCTTGGCGCGGGTGGTTTAATTAGTACAGGCGGA
>PIVZ01000884.1 GCA_003354045.1 bacterium | reverse complement strand
CGTTGACACCGTTAAGGGTGACCGGCGCGGCTTGCTGCAGGCCGTCCGCGCGGGCGAAGCGGATATGGTAGGTGGTGCGTCCGTGCCACAGGCTTTGCTCTTGGCCGACGACGAAGATTCCGAGACCGATGGTCCCAAACGCCACGGCGGTCAGGAGCCCTACCCAAAATGCTTTTCTGCCCGTTGTCGTCATGGCTGCCTGAAATTTCCGAGGGAGAAGAACTCGTGCACTGCCGGATCGCTTTCCGCGCACATCTCGCTTACCGAGCCGATCTTGCGGATCACCCCATGGTACAGGAAGGCCATACGATCTGCGACAAAGGTGGCGCCGGCCAGGTCGTGCGTGACGACGATCGAGGTCAGTCCGAACTGCTCCTGCAGGGAACGGATGAGCTCGTTTATCTGGTGTCCGGTGACCGGGTCGAGACCGGTGGTAGGCTCGTCGTAGAGCATCACTTCCGGCTTCACCGCCAGCGAGCGGGCCAGCGCCGCGCGCTTGCGCATGCCGCCGCTGAGCTCGGACGGCATTCGCTTGTGGGTGCCGGCCAGCCCGACCGTTTCGAGAAGCTCGGTTACGCGGTCGCGCCGCTCGGCCACGGTGCCCACCTTGTGCTGATTCATCGGGAACGCGATGTTCTCCTCGATGGTGAGCGAGTCGAACAGCGCGCCGGCCTGAAAGGGCATCGCCACCTTGAGGCGCACGTCCACGAGCTGATGCTCGCGCAGCGCGGTCACGTCCCGTCCCTCGAACATTACCGATCCCGCATCGGGCCTGAGCAGCACGTTGAGGTGCTTTATCAGCACGCTCTTGCCGCTTCCCGAGCGGCCGAGAATTACCAGCGTCTCTCCGCCGAGCACGTCGAGGTCGAGTCCGTCGAGGACAGTCAGCGATCCGAAGCTCTTGCGCAGACCGCGGCAGGATATTTTGGCGGCCTCATTCATAGCTGGAGCATCAGCTTGGTCAGGAAGAAATCGGCAATGAGCACGTTTACCGAAGCCAGGACCACAGTTCTGGTGATGGCGCGCCCCACGCCGTCGGCGCCACCGCGGGCGCTCAATCCGTTATGGCAGGCGATCGTCGCGATGATGACGCCGAACACCAGGCCCTTAGTAAGGCTGCGCGCCAGGTCAGCCAGCGTGAGGTACTTGAGAAGCGAGTTCACGTAGAAGGCCGGTTGCACGTTGAGCTCCGTGTATGCGACGAGCATGCCCCCGAGAAGGCCTATCATGTCGGCAAGGGCCGTAAGAAGCGGAAGCATCACGACCACCGCCAGCAGCCGCGGCGTCACCAGGTAGGCGACCGGGTCGGTCCCGAGCGCGCGCAAGGCGTCCACCTGCTCGGTCACCTTCATGGTGCCGAGCTCGGCCGCCATGCCGGCGCCCACCCGACCGCCAATCATGAGGGCCGTAAGCACCGGGCCGAGCTCCGAGATCACCGCGATTCCCACCACGCGGCTGACGAAGATCTTCGCGCCGAACTGGGTGAGGAAGTAGCCGAGCTGGAGCGCCATCACCATGCCGGTGAAGA
>PIVZ01000883.1 GCA_003354045.1 bacterium | reverse complement strand
GGCTCAAGAAATCGCAATCTACTCCTGCGGGCACGCCTCCGGCGGACGAGGACTCTGCCAAGGCCGCGTCCGCTGCGACGGCTCATCCCTCGGAGCCTCGAGCCGACTCAACCTCCCCTGCTCCGGCGCGCGCGGCGGAGCAGTCCGCTGCAGTGGCTCTCGCGAGCACGCCTGCCACCTCGCCACGCTCCACCGAGGCTCCTCGCACCGATCGCCGCGATATCGAAGCCGCGACCGCATCGAGCGCCGATGAGCCCGAAACAGGCATCGAGCCGCCTGCCCTCCTGGTAGCAGAAAGCGACCGCCTCATCGCGCCGGCGCTGGGCAAAGACCGTGACGCCGCCTCACGAGCGCTCGCCGGGATAGAAGCGGCCGACTTGCTCGAACGGATCGCCAGGGAAGCAGCACTCGCCCAGGTCCGCAAAGCCGCAACAGCGCGAATCACCCACCAGGCCACGCTCGTTCGCATTGCCACCTCGGATAGCGAGCAGAACGTGAGGCGAGAGGCGGTCAAACACCTCCATGAGACCGCCGCACTCACCGCGGTGGCCACCGACGGCACGGATGCGGAAATCGGCAAGGCCGCCGTGCGCAAGCTGGAGTCGCAGGAGGCTCTCGCGGACATCGCCCGGCGTGCACACGCTCGCGCCGTGGCCCAGCTCGCCGCCAGCCGGCTGACCGACGAGAGACTGCTTGCCTCGGTGGCCACGGGGGCAGCAGACGTGGTCGTGGCAAAGGCGGCCGTGAAGAAGATCGAAGACCAGCAGGTGCTGGCCGAGATAGCCGAATCGGAAGCCGAGCCACTGGTGTGTAGGATTGCCGTAAAGCGGCTCAGCGACCAGGGCTCCTTGGCCTCCGTCGTTTTGCACGAGGCCGCTACCGAAGTGCGCAAACCGGCCGTCGAGAAGCTCACTGACGAGGACTCCCTCACCGCCATCGCCACCACCGACCCGGACCCCGATGTCCGGCTGGCGGCCGTCGACAGACTTAGCAGCGAAGACTCGCTCGCAATCGTCGCCAGGAAAGACGCTGATGCCGGCGTACGCCGTGCTGCGATCGACCGGCTCACCTCCCCGCAGTTGCTCGTGGCAGTCGCCAAGACCGACACCGACGCAAAACTGCGCGATCTGGCCTTGGCTCGGCTAGAGGAAGGCGAATTGCTTGCCGAGGTGGCCAGGGAAGGAGAGTTCGCCGACATCAGGCGTAGCGCGGTCATGCGGCTGCGCAATCAAGACCTACTCCACGAGATCGCCAAGACCGATGCCGACTCGGCCGTCCGACGAGCCTCGGTCAAGCGTCTGCGCGGCGCCACTCGCCTGGCCGATATCGCTGTCAACGGGCAGCACGCCGACACGCGCGCCGCAGCCGCGCGCAAGCTCAAGGACGAACGGCTGCTGGGCGCCCTGGCCATGGATGACTCGGAGCCCGCCGTGCGTCGCGCGGCCGTTCGCAGGGTCAGCAACCAGGGCCTGCTTGCCACCGTCGCCAAGCGCGACACGGATTGGCAGGTCCGCCTGGCCGCCGTCGATAGA
>PIVZ01000291.1 GCA_003354045.1 bacterium | reverse complement strand
CCTCGGCGTGCTCGTGACCACGCTGCGGGGCCACAAGTTCCGCGCTCCCAAAGACGCAGAGGAGGGCCCGCAGAAGGTGCCTATTTTCGAGCTCGAGCGCGAGGTCGCGGTAAAGCGGCACAGCCATTACGCGTGAGGCCGGCGTCGTCGTGGCCGACTCTCTAGACGAGCTTGTCGAAGGCCGCGCCGCCGGGCTGGCCGACTACGGGGGCGTACCCGTGGCCACTACCTTCGGCGATACGGTTGCCGAGTGGCACGCCATCGACTCCGCGGCAGGCCTGATAGATCTTCGCTTCTGCCGGTTGCTCGCGGCCGAAGGCACGGAACGGCACGAGTTCCTGCACGGCCAGCTCACCAATCATATCAAAGACCTGCGCGAGGGCGCCGGTTGTGGGTCGTTGTTGCTGGCCCCTGAGGGACGGCCGCGTGCACTGCTCGCCGTCTACGACGAGGGCGAGCGCCTGCTGATCTCGCTCGACGCGGCTTTACTGGAGAGCAGCCGCGAGGCGCTCGAGCGCTTCATCGTGACCGACGACTGCGAGTTCGAGGTGCTGCCTGCGGTGCCGCACATCGGATTGGTCGGTCCCGAGGCGGCCTCGGTGTTGGCCGAGGCCGGTGTGGCCGGCCTCGGCGCCGAGCCTGGCTACTCGATCACCCACGGAGAGATCAGCGGGGAGAGGGTGACCGTACTGGCTCGCGGCGACCTGCGTGTGCCCTGCTTCGACCTGGCGGTTACGGCGGCCGGCGATGCCCCGGGCGATGGAGCAGCCGTGTGGCAGGCTCTCGAAGCGCTGGGCGCCGTGCCTGCTGGAACCGATGCCTACGAGATAGTCAGGGTCGAGAGCGGGACGGCTCGCTACGGCGTGGACGTGGACGAGTCGCGGCTGGCGATGGAGCCGCGCCTGGAGTGGGCGATCCACTTCAACAAGGGCTGTTACGTGGGCCAGGAGGTGGTCGAGCGCAGTGTGAGCCGAGGCAGGTTGAACCGCGAGCTCGCCCTGATCGCGCTCGATGGCGTGGTTGCTCGCGGCGATCACGTGAGCGGCGGTGCTGAGGCCGCGGTCGTTACTTCGGTGGTAGATTCTCCCGCGCGTGGCAAGCTCTGCCTCGCCTATCTAGGTCGCAAGCAAACGGCCGCAGGCACCGCGGTTACAATCGAGACTGAAAGCGGCGAGGTCGCCGGCGCAGTGCTCGAATGGCAGCGGCCGATGGACTTGACCGGACGAGACTGAGGACGGCCGTTGGCGTCACAGGGTGCACCAAGCTGGTTCGTTCGCGGCGACATCGACGGCTTTTTCGGCCTGGCCATCGACAATCTCGTCCAGCTACTCGTGATCGTTGCCCTGTGTACCGGCGTTCTCGGCTTCAGCCGCGAGTTGGTGTTCGGCCACGTGCTTCCCGGCGCTGCCGTCTCGGTGCTCTTCGGCAATTTGTTCTACGCCTGGCAGGCCCGGCGCCTGGCCCGTCGCACGGGCCGCGACGATGTGGCCGCGTTGCCCTACGGCATCAACACGGTCAGCCTGTTTGCCTACGTCTTTCTGGTGATGTTGCCGGCCAAACTGGCGGCCCAAGCCGCCGGTCTCGATCCGCAGGCGGCCGCGCTGGCGGCCTGGCGGGCCGGGTTGGCAGCCTGCTTCGGCAGTGCGCTGATAGAGTGCGGCGGAGCCTTGGGCGCCGAGTGGGTAAGGCGACACACTCCGCGTGCGGCGCTGCTCTCGGCGTTGGCCGGGATCGCAGTCTCCTTCATCGCACTGGCTTTCCTGTTCAAGTCTTTCGGTTCGCCGGTGGTCGGCATCGTCACCCTGGGCATCGTGCTGGTGAGCTACTACGGTCGCGTGCGCTTCAAGTTCGGGATTCCGGGCGGATTCATCGCCGTCCTGGTCGGCACGGTGCTGGCCTGGACCACTGGGCTGGCCCACGGCGATGCGGCCACCTGGGCGGCAGCGCGTGACAGCGTGGGCTTCAAGCTGCCGGTTCCGGTCATCGCCGATCTGTGGGCCGGTATAAGCGGCGGCGATCTGCTCACCTATCTCTCGGTCATCATTCCCATGGGGCTGGTCAACGTGGTTGGCGCGTTGCAAAACATCGAGAGCGCCGAGGCGGCCGGCGACAGCTACCAGACCGCTCCCTCTCTGCTCATGAACGGCCTCGGAACGCTGGCGGCCGCGACCTTCGGCAGCTGCTTTCCTACCACCATCTACATAGGCCATCCCGGCTGGAAGGCCATGGGCGCGCGGATCGGCTATTCGATCCTCGGCGGCGGCTTTGTCACCGCCATCTGCCTGACGGGGTCGGTGGCGGTCATCTCCCTGGCCGTGCCCATAGAGGCCGGCATGGCCATCGTCTTGTGGATCGGCATAGTCATCGTCGCCCAGGCATTCGAGGCCACGCCCGGGCGCCATGCGGCGGCGGTGGCGGTGGGGCTGCTGCCCGGGATCGCCTCGTGGGGAACCTTCATGATGAAGCAGGGGCTGCGCGCCGGCGGCGTCGGCGTGCCGGGAGGCAAGCCCTTCGGCCCTGAGTTGGAGGCCCACCTCTCCTCCTTCGACATCTCCGGCCGCGGGGCCTTTTCGCTCGAACAGGGTTTCATTTTCACGTCGATGATCTTGGCGGCCATGACGGCTGAAATCATCGACCGGCGCTTCTACCGCGCGGCGCTGTGGTCGCTCACCGCCGCGGCGCTGGCCTACCTGGGGATCATTCACGCCTACGCGTGGACGCCGGGGGATAGCGTGGTGAATCTCACCCCTGGTTTTGCCTGGGAGTGGGCGCTGGCCTACGCGATGCTCGCGGCCTTTCTTGCCGCCGTTCCATGGATCAGTACCGAGACCGAGGGTGGACACGGGTGAGCTCGGCGTCGCCGATCACCGTCAAGATCTTCGCCTACGGCTCAAACCTCTGTATCGAGCGAATGCGCGTGCGCGTCCCGAGCGCACGACCGCTGACGGTTGCAGCGCTTGGCGGCCACGAGCTGCGCTTTCACAAGATCGGCCGCGACGACTCGGCCAAGGCCGACGCATATTGCACGGGTGAGCCCGGCCATGCCGTGTGGGGTGTCGTCTATGAGCTCGGCGGCGATGACAAGAAGGCGCTCGACGGATTCGAGCGCGGCTACCACGAGCGCAACGTAACGCTCGACGAGCGCGGCGGGGGCATCGTGCAGGCGCAGGTCTACCTCGCCGATGCCGACAGGATCGACCCGTCTCTGAAGCCCTTTTCTTGGTACGTCGCCTTGGTTGCCGCGGGCGCCCGCCAGCACGGACTGCCACCCGAATACCTCGCGGCCATCGAGGCGGTCGGGACTGTCGAAGACCCGGACCACGAGCGCCACGCTCGCGAGATGTCAGTAATCCAGTGATGGGCGGGTTGGGACCCGTCACCGGCGGCATCCACGGGAGTCTTGGGTCAGCCTCCTAGTCGAGCGAACCGGGCACGGCAGCTGTGGGCCTATCCCGGTTTGCCGTGTATTCTCTGGAGACCGTTGCGGGGTAAACCCCTGCCAACATCGCCCCGGGCGTATTCCCGATGGAAGGTCTCTCACTCCTAGCGCTAACGCTCGTGGCCCTGGTCACTTCGGCAATCTCGGCCGTCGTCGGCTTGGGCGGCGGTGTCACTCTGCTTGCCGTGATGGCCGCCATGATGCCGGCGCCGTTGGTGGTACCGCTTCACGGGGTCGTCCAGCTCGTCTCCAACGGTACCCGTGCGTTCTTGCTCCGCGAGCACGTTCACCGCCGTATCTTCTTCGTCTACGTCGTGCCCGCAACACTGGGAGTCTTCGTGGGCGCGCGCTGGTACGTTGGTAGCCCGTTGCCGTGGTTCCGGCCGGCAGTAGGGATCTTCATCGTCCTCTACCTGCTCACCTACCTGCGCAAGCCACGGCTAGGCCGTCTGCCGATCTGGATCTTTGCTCCAGTCGGCCTCGTGATCGGCACACTTGCCTCGCTGCTGGGCGCTACGGGCCCGCTGGTCGCCCCATTCTTCGTGCGTGAGGACCTCGAGAAGGAGGAGGTGGTCGGCACCCAGGCAGCCATCCAGATCATCACCCACCTGGCCAAGATTCCCGCCTTTTTTCTGATGGGATTTGCCTATGGCACCCACTGGCAGACGCTGGTGCCACTGGTAGCGGCCGCTGTCGCCGGCACCGTGCTCGGCCGCCGCCTGCTCGGCAGGATCCCGACCGTCGCCTTCCGCCGCGTCTTCATGACGGCGCTGTTTCTCATCGCCATGAACCTGATATTCGGCTTCATCTAGGCCGGGTGGGTTACCGGCGCCACGACCGTGGCGATCCATCCGGATTTTTCCGTCGGACTTCTAGGGAACTGCGCGTAGCGACTCGGCGAGCGGACCGTCCAGCCAACCTTCGACGAGTCGGCAGGTTCGCCGCCCACTGGTGAAGTCGAGCGCGGCCAGGTCGGCCGGCGTGTCCACGTCCACGGCGAAGCTCGCCAACGGCATCACCTTCATCTGCACGCCGCGCGCGTGACTGGCACGCCGGTGGGCCTCCAGGCTGCGACCCTCGAAACGGAAGTCGATTACGGTGGGCGGACTGGTGAGCAGGCCGTTGGTGCCGGTAACGCTGGCCGACGGAGCCAGGACCACCGGGTAACGCTCGGGATCGGTCGTGAACATGGTGTCTATCTCGGCAGGGTCGAGCAACGGAACGTCGCCGGGGATGGTCAGCAACCGGTCCACACCGTCGGCCTCGAGTTTCTCGGCTGCCATCGTGACCGCCGCGTTGAGGCCGCGCGCCTCGGACTCGTCGATGATCTCCGCGCCCAGCCCACGTGCGTGCGTGAGCAGACCGGGGTCGGCGCTAACCACCGCGATGCGCTCGACAGTGGTCGCCGCGGCCAGCGCCGCCAGCATGTCCTCGAGCATCGCCAAGGCGAGCCTCTCCCGCTGGCTCTGCTGTAGGCAGGAGGCCAGCCGGTTCTTCGATCCCGAGATGGACCGTACTGGCACCAGCGCCGCGTTCACGGTGGGCGACGGTAGTCCATCGAGAGACTCCTGTAAACCGAAGAGCGAGACGGCCTTTGTTCCCATCACGGGCATGGGATATATAGCGCCCGCGGCTTGGATGGTGCCGTGCTCGGAGACCGTGAGAGTGATCGGAGGTACGTTTCGGGGCCGGCGCCTGGCAGCTGTGCCGGGGCGCTCGACGCGCCCGACGCCGGAGCGCGTGCGCGAGGCCTTGTTCAGCAGGCTCGAGAGTCGTTACGGGCTGGAAGAGGCACGCGTGCTCGATCTGTTCGCAGGAACGGCGGCACTCGGTATCGAGGCCCTCAGCCGCGGCGCGGCCTTCGTGGCCTGTGTGGAGTCGGACCGCGCGGCGTTGCGTGTGCTGCGGAGCAACCTGAGCACTCTGGGCCTCGACGCGAGAGCGCGTGTGTTGCCGGAGGATTTCCGCCGGGCGCTATCCAGGCTCGAGGAGGCAGGAGAGCGCTTCGACGGTGTGCTCGTCGATGCGCCCTACGGGCGCGGCTTGACGGAGCAGGCGCTCCAGAGTCTGACGGGCGGTCGTTTGCTCGGCAACGGCGCGTGGGTCGCCGTGGAAACCTCGAGCGACGAGGAAACTCAGGAGCGCAACGGGTGCTTGTGCAAGGTCCGCGAGGATCGCTACGGCGACACCAAGCTGACCGTGTACGAATGGGAAGAGCTTTGTTGAAGCGAGAGAGGTTGCTCGAGTAGCAGTGCCCCCCGGGCTGCGTCCGGCACCAGGAGAAAATAGATGAACGGGCGATTTGCGGTATACCCGGGGTCCTTCGACCCGCTGACCAACGGGCACCTGGACATCTTGAAGCGCGGGCTGACCGTGTTCGAGAAGGTCCGTGTTGCAGTCGCTTTCAACAAGGACAAACCGTCCGGGCTGTTCACGCCTGATGAGCGGGTGGCGCAGATCCGCGAGGTTACCGGCGAGCTCGGCGACCGGATTTCGGTCGACTCCTTCTACGGACTGCTAACCGACTACTGTCGTCGCATAGACGCGGGGGTCATCATCCGTGGTCTGCGCTCAGGGGCCGACTTCGAGTACGAGTTCCAGATGACGATGATGAACCGCCATCTCACCTCCGAGGTGGAGACGGTTTTTCTGATGGCCGACGAGGCACATTTCTATACGAGCTCTAGGCTGGTCAAAGAAGTAATCGCTCTTGGCGGTGACGTCTCAGGACTGGTCCCCGGGCCGGTCAAACGCGACGCCGAGCGGATCG
>PIVZ01000882.1 GCA_003354045.1 bacterium | reverse complement strand
GTCGTGAGGAAGGTGCGAACGTCCTCCTCGTCCTCGACCACCAGGATCCGTCGCCCGGCAAGCTCGCCGGCCACCTCGATCGGCACCTCGACCCGGGCGGCATCCGCCTCGAGCTTCCGCCGTGGACCCTCGCACTCCTCCATCACCAGGGCGGTGTTCACCAGGTTCACCAGCTGCTTCACCTTGCAGTCGAGCTTGTAGTGCTTGATCAGGTCGGCGAGTCCGTCGACGCAGTTGTGACAGGAGGTGACGACGATCTTGGCGCCGGTCGCCGCGATCTGGTCCGCCTTCACCTTCGCCGACACCAGCCGCCGCGGTGTGTACTCCGACATCGACATCGCGCCGCCGCCGCCGGTGCAGCAGTAGTTCTCCTGCCGGTTGGGGTGCATCTCGCGGAAATCGGTCGTCACCATGTTCAGGAGCTCACGTGGCTCCTCGTAGAAGCCGCAGCTGCGGGCGTTGTTGCAGGAGTCATGAAAGGTGACCGGCTCCGGGTTCCGGGTCCGGTCGACCACGATCCGGCCCTCCTTGATGTACCGGAGCATGGTCATGACCGAACTCTCCATCTCGAAGTCCTGGTCGACGCCGGACCAGTTCGGTCCCTCGCAGCGAGTCGAACGGTAGCCGTGCCCGCACTCGGAGATGACCACCCGCTTGCCGCCCAGCTCCTTGAACCTGTCGCGCAGGTGCAACCAGCTCGCCCCGCCGAGGGCGTCGTCGCCGGAGAAGAGACCGAAGTTGGTCTGGTCCCAGCCCCACGACGGCATCGTCCAGTCCTCGCCGGCGGCGTAGAAGACCCGTGCGGCGTCGGTGATGGTGCGCGGGTCGTACTTCACCTCGCGTGGGTTGATCGTGTAGACGACATTCGTTGCGGGCTTGTCGATCGGGATGGCGGCCTTGTCGTCGCCGTAGTCGTCGACCAGCTCCTCGGAGAGCCACTCGAGCGTCTCGACGTAGTCCTCCTGCAGCACCCCCATCTGGTTGCCGATCTCCCAGGAATCCTTGCTGACGACGCGCACGCCTTCCGGCATGACGCCGACCCGCGTGAGCAGGCCGCGCATGATGCGGTTCAATGTGGCGGTGTCGACCCCCATCGGGCAGTTGAAGGTGCAGCGGCGGCAGTTCGTGCAGGTGCCGAAGGCGATGTCCTTCAGGATCTCGAGCTCGTCATCGGTCATCGGCGGTGTCGCCTTGACCCACTTCGGCACGACCCGGCCCGTCCAGTCGTAGTAGCGCTTGAAGAACTTGCGCAGCTGGTCCGCCTTGTAGGACGGCGTCATCTTCGGGTCGTCCGGGTGCGTCAGCACGTAGTGACAGGCCTCGTTGCACATGCCGCAGTGGACGCAGCCGACCAGCGAGCCGACGACCTGTCGGCTCAGCTTCGGCCCCATGAGCTCGATCATCTTCTGAATCTTGTATGACGGTAGTTCGTTCGTGCTCACGATGTCCTCCCTCAACCCCGGGCCGCGCCCATGCTGCCCCGATGGCCGAGCGTGCGACCGAGCCAGAAGCGGGTGAACGGATAATAGAGATAGTG
>PIVZ01000290.1 GCA_003354045.1 bacterium | reverse complement strand
CTTTGCCAGCTCGGACGTGGTGCTGGTAGTCGGCAACAACCCGCTGGTCTCGCATCTGTCGCCGCCAAGCGGTGTTCCCGGCTTCAATCCGACGAAAACTTTGCAGGATGCCAAGCGCCGCGGGCTGAAGGTCATCTGTGTGGACCCGCGCCGCACCGAGCTTGCGCGCCGCGCCGACATCCACCTGCAGGTCCGCCCCGGTGAAGACCCGACGCTGCTGGCCGGTATGCTGCGGATCATACTCGAGGAACATCTTCACGACGCCGATTTCTGCGCCGAGCACGTCGCGGGGCTAGACGAGCTCGCGGAAGCCGTAATGGATTTTACGCCCGACTACGTTGCCGCGCGCAGCGGTGTAGCCGAGGACGACATGACGGCGGCCGCGCGGATGTTCGCCGGTGGTCCGCGCGGTTGTGCAACTAGCGGTAGTGGGCCGGACATGGCGCCGCATCCCAATCTGAGCGAGCATCTGATTTCCGCGCTCAACATCGTGTGCGGCCGCGTCAATCGCGAAGGGGAGAAGATCGACAATCCGGGCGTGCTCGGGCTCGATGCGCCGCGGCCAGCCCAGGCGATCCCCGGCGAGCTACTGCCGCCGCTGTTCGGTTTCGGCAAGGAACCGGCCTCACGCTTCCGTGGGCTCGGGCAGGTATGCGGGGAGATGCCGACGCCGGCTTTGGCCGAGGAGATCCTCACGCCGGGCGAAGGACAGGTGCGTGCATTGGTCTGTGTTGGCGGCAATCCGGTCCTTGCGTGGCCCGATCAACACAAGACCCTGCGTGCGCTCGAGTCGCTCGATCTGCTGGTGTGCATGGATCGACGAATGACCCCTACGGCGAGGCTTGCCGATTACGTGCTGGCCGCCAAGGCGCCCCTCGAGCGCGAGGACGTGACCCTGTTCTCCGACATGTTCGTCGAGCTTCCCTATTCGCACTACACACCGGCCATCGTCGAGGCCACGGGCGACGTGATCGACGGCTGGGAGCTCTTCGTCGGGCTGGCGCGCCGAATGGGCACCTCGCTCGAGCTGCCGAGCGGCGAGCTCGACCTCGCTGCGTCGCTGGGCAAGTTTGAGATACTCGAGCTGATTACCACAGGCTCGCGCGTGCCGCTGGCCACGGTGCGCGAGAAAGACGGTGGGCACGTCTTCGAAGAGATCGAGGTCCGCGTCGATCCGCCCATGCCCGGTATGGAGGCTCAGCTTCAGCTCACCCCGGAGGGCATCGTCGAGGAGATATGCGAAGTTCGCGGCGAGCCTGTCCAGCGCGTCGGGAGCTTCGGAGAAGATGGGCGTTTTAGCCACCTTCTCATATGCCGCCGAATGCCCGAGGTGCTGAACTCGGTCGGACCAGAGCTTCCCGGCACACGCGCGAAGAGCACGACCAATCCCGCCTACATGAACGAGAGGGATTTCGCCGACCTGGGCATCGCCGCCGGCGACATAATCGAGATAAGCTCAGAAGTGGACACCATTCTCGCCGTCGCCGAGCCCACCCACGAAGTGCAAAGAGGCGTCATCTCAATGGCCCACTGCTGGGGCGAGTTGCAGAAGGCCGAAACCGATGTCCGCACGACAGGCGGCAACGTCAACCGTCTCATCCAGACCGACCGCCACTACGACGCGCTCACCGGCATGGCCCGCCAGACCGCCATCCCGGTAAACGTGCAGCGGCCGAAGGATACCGCCTCCGCCTAGCCGACCCCCGGCCTTCTAAGCCGGTGGTCGCAGGTTCGAGTCCTCGTGCTGGCCGGTCAACTCATCCCGCCCTGATCACTCGGGACCGATTACCGTCGGTATCGAGTACTCGACAGATCTTTCCCGTTCGGGCCGAGAATCTGCTCGGTTGCCGGAGAAGTCGAAAGCCGCGACTTGACCCCCTCTTTAGTCTTCTCAGGTGTAGAAGGCAGAGAACTGGTCGATGAAATCGTCTAGCTGGTCGGGCGGGAGGGTGTTTATGCCGGCGGCGGCTTTGCGGCCGCCGCCGGTGGGGAAGCGCCGGCATAGTTCGTCGGCGCCGGTCTTGTTGTTTAGCGGGGCGCGCACGCTGACCAGGTAGGTGCCGTCGGCGCGTTCGGTCAGTACAGCATGTCCGCGCGCCGGGAACTCGTTGGCCAGGTCGTTGCTGTATACGCCGCTTACGCGGCGTGCCCACGGCTCGTCGGGCAGGATGAAGACGGCGGTGCTATCGCACTCACGGGTGGGAACGATGCCGCGCGCGGCGGCCATGTCCTCGCGATAGCCGGTCTCCAGTCTTGTGAACGTGTCGCTGTCTTCTTCCATGAACTCGAAGGGGCTTGCGTATTGGCTGACAGCGCGGAAAAGCTCGGCCGGCTCGAAGTGCAGGTCGGCAAGCGAAGAGCCGTAGCCGTTGTAGTTCATGTAGGTGCCGAGGTTCGCGAGCCTGGCCACGCGCTCTTCGCTGAGTCCGAGCGGCCGCGCCAGCTCCGTGGCATTGGCCAGAAGGTTGTCACCGAAAGCACCCACGACGGCCCATTCGACGAAACGTCCCCCTAGGTGCCGGTTGATCAGCATGCTCGTGCAGACCTCGGGGGCCGTGTCGATGAGCACGGTCAGGTGGTCCGACTCCGGGATGTCTCCTGCGAAGTGATGATCGGCGTACAGGACACGCGCACCGCAATCGAGAACACGGATCAACTCGGCGCGGTTCTTGTCCAGCGAGACGTCGAGAACGGTGACCTCATCGCCCTCGCCAGCCTCGACGCGTGCGAGCAACTCGATGTCGCGTTTGACCCCGGTCACCAGCCGGCTGTCAGCCGGCGACGCGTTGCGCAGCTGGGTGAGTGCGCAGATGCCGTCTGCGTCTCCATTGAAGACGTCGATATGGGCCATGAACGAATCTCCCTCCGAGTCATCGCGGCCACAGGCTCCACCTTCGAGCCCGCAGGCGGCGACGCGGCCCCGATTCATGCCTGGAGACGATTCGCGGTCAAACGCACCGCCCCAAACGCACCGCCCCTTGCCACCCCGCGGTGCCCTGCGCTAGGCTTGGTCGATAACACGGTAAGGGAGGGGGAAATAGACTTGCTGGATGGATGCCGCGGCTGGCGCAACCCGCCGATGAGGTAGGTGAGATCTTCATGGAGCATGCCATGATCGAAGCCTCTACCTCCGGATTGGGCACGGTAGCCGCCGTCATACTACTGTTCTTCGTGCTGCTGGTGCTGGTGGGCTACTTCCGGGGCGCGACGCGGGAGAAGGTCGTGTCGGCGGCGGAGGACGAGCTGCAGAAGATCTTCGATCTTTCGATCGACATGATCTGCATTGCCGACATCGCCGGCAAGTTCAGGAGGATAAACCCCGCATTCGGCAAGACCCTCGGGTACTCGGACGAAGAGCTGCTCGGCAGGCCCTACCTCGATTTCGTCCATCCCGACGACAGGGAGTCAATGCTGGACGTCATAGAAGACAAGCTTGCGAAGGGGGAGAAGGTCATCAATTTCGAGAACCGCTACCGTCACAAGGACGGCTCGTACAGATGGCTCAGGTGGTCTTCCCGGCCGGTCGTGTCACAGGGAATAACCTTCGCGATCGCGCGTGACGTCACCGAGCTGAAAGAAGTCGAGAGAGAGCTGCTCAGGCATCACGACAGTCTTTCCAGGCTGGTGGCGGAGCGTACCGCCGAGCTCGATGCGACGACCGCCGCTCTGCAGGTGAGTGAAAGGGAGGCTCGCGCGCGGGCCGAGCAGCAGGCGGCCATCGCGCGGCTCAGCCACCTGGCGCTGACCGGAGTGGATGTCCAGACGCTCATGGAGGAGACCGTTGCTGCGATCGCCGAAACGCTGGCCGTGGAATACGCCAAGGTTCTGGAACTGCTGCCGGATGGCGATGCTCTTCTGTTGCGCGCGGGGGTCGGTTGGAAAGCCGGGCTGGTAGGCCAGGCAACCGTGGGCGCCGACGCCGATTCCCAGGCTGGCTATACCTTGCTCTCCGACGCGCCGGTGATCGTGGAGGACTTGCGGACCGAAACACGTTTCTCCGGCCCGCCGTTGCTCCTGGATCATGGCGTCGTGAGCGGCATGAGCATCATCATACGCGGGAAAGAAGGGCCTTTCGGTGTTCTCGGGACACATGCTGCCGAGAGTCACCGCTTCACTGAAGAAGATATCCATTTCCTGGAATCGGCCGCCAACCTGTTGGCCGAAACGATAACGATGAGAGCCGCGGAGGTAGAGCTTCGCAGTCTCAACGTCGATCTCGAGGGCAGGGTCAAGGAACGCACGGCCGAGGTAGAGAGAGCGGTCGGCGATCTGCGATCGTTCGGTTATGCTGTCTCCCACGACCTGCGCGAGCCGCTTCGGATCGTGGGCAGCTTCGCTCAAATCCTCACCGAGGAGATCTCGGACAAGATCGATGAGCAGAGTCGCCAGTATTTGGACCGAATCAACGGCGGCGTGAAGCGCCTGAGCGCGGTGATCGAAGGGCTCTTGAAGCTCTCTCGTTTGGGTCACGGGCAGTTGGGACACGAGCTCGACAACTTGAGCGATACCGCCCGTTCCATTGCCGGTGAGCTGCAAGCCCGGGACCCCGCGCGCTCGATCGAATTCGAGATTCAAGGCGGCCTGGTCGCGACGGGAGATTCGGAACTACTGCGACTGTTGCTTCACAACCTGCTGAGCAATGCGTGGAAGTTCACGGGGCCGGAGGAAAATCCGTGCGTAGAGTTCGGAGTGCGAACCGAATTAGAGGGAGGGGCGGTCTTCTACGTGCGTGATAACGGCGTCGGCTTCGATAACTCGTATGCCGACAAGTTGTTCCACGTGTTCCAACGCCTTCACGACGGTGCCGAATTCGACGGTCTGGGTATCGGTTTGGCCACCGTCGAGCGTATCGTTCTGCTGCACGGCGGCCGGGTGTGGGCCGAGGGACTCGAAGACGAAGGGGCGACGTTTTACTTCACCCTTGGCGACGGTGGTGCCGCTCACCGGGATGCCTCCGCTTCGCAGGCCGATCAGATCTGACGCCGGCGCTTTCTTGCAAGGAGTCCCTTTTTCCCCCGACCCGAGCTGGCGCACGCTTGGCTGCCTCGCGACGAGCGTTCATGAATCACCCGGGTTAACGCTTGGCGAGAAAACCCGTCAGGGCACGGTTGAATAACTCCGCTTGCTCCATGTTCGACAGGTGGCGGGCTGTGGGCAGGATCACCAGGCCCGAGTCCGCGATCTCCTCGTGTATGACCTGTGCCACCGCGACCGGTGTGCCGGGGTCGTCTTCGCCGACGACGATCAAAGTGGGCGTGGTGATCGCATTCAAGCGCTCGGTCAAGTCGAGCTTCGAGATTGCATGACAGCAACCCACGAAACCGGCGACGGTGGTCGTGCGTATCATCGTGCGGACGTCGTCGATGATGTCGCCGTTGTCTGACACGAAGCCGTCCGAGAACCAGCGCTCGATGGTTGTTTCCACGTTGGGCTCGAGCCCGTCGGCCAGTGCTGCTTCTATCCGCTGCCGCCAGGTTTCGTTCCACATCTCTTCGGTCTGCGGTCCGCGGCCACTGGCGGTGTCACAGAGGACGACGCTTTCCAGCACTTCGGGATGATCGAGGGCGAGGGTCTGGCCTATCATGCCGCCCATCGACAGCCCGACGAAGTGGGTCTTCTCGATGCCCAGGGCAGCGAGCAGGGCGACCACGTCTCGCGCGAGCAGCTCGAACGAGTAGGCGCCTTCAGGAGCGTCCGTGCCGCCGTGTCCGCGCGTGTCATAGCGAAGAACTCGATAGTCGTTGACGAGCGCCGGAACCTGCGGCTTCCACATGCCGAGGTTGGCCGCCAGTGAATGGCTCATGGTGACTACAGGAGCGCCGTCCGGACCTTCGAGCTCGTAATTGATGTTGATTCCGTTGGCGAAAGCCCGATCTGCCATCTCGTTCTCCCTATAGCTGCTCTTCTGGTGCCGTGCCGGCCGTGCCGGCCGTGCCGGCCGTGCCCGCCGTGCCCGCCGTGCCCGCCCAGGTGATAATTGAGGCCTTGGCCGACCTCGGTCAAGCGACCCTCTTGCCAGGGGTGGTGTCGAGGCAATAGGGTGTGATTATGAAGTACCTGGTTGCACGCTCGACGATTCTCGCGGTCGGTTTCGTTGCAGCCACGCTACTGGCTGCAGGTACGGCTCGGGGACAGTGCGAGGGCGATTCGACCTCGCAGGTGGCAAAGGCGGCAAAGAAGGCATGCAAGGCCTATTTCCGAGCAGCCCGGCGCGGCGGTGGGCCCGATCTTTCGAGAA
>PIVZ01000881.1 GCA_003354045.1 bacterium | reverse complement strand
GCCGGTGATACGAGACACGCCGAGGTCGTCGCCGGCAGACACGGCCACCTCCGTCAGGCAGCCTTGCCAGTCATCGAGACCGCCCTCGAGCGTGATATCACCGTCGAACTGCAGACCGCCGACGGCGTCGAGCACTACGCGCCCGCGCTCGAAGCGTGCGAGATTGGGTAGGAAGTAATCGTCCTCCACACGGACGGTCATGTGCGACGTCTCTCCGACATGCAGGGTGGTCGGCGCTACCAAGGCCACGTTGGCCACGCGCGCTGAGTAGGTGTCGAACGCCGGCGCATCGGCGAGAAGCCCGAAAGTGCCGTCGCCGTCGCCGTCAAGCCGCGTGATGACCTGCAAGAGGGCCTCTCGTTTCGGCGCCGGCAGTCCACGTTCGTGGCCGAGAGTAAGGCGGATCGTATCTCCGGCGGCCAGCTCGCCTTTCTCGACGATCACCCGCACGGCGAACTCGTTGTCGATCTGCCGCAGCAGCGAGTCGCGCTGGCGCCGCCCCTGGTCGGTGCGTTTGTGCTTGGAATAGCGAAGCGTGTTCATGAACGCCTCGCGAGGTGACGGCTCGATCACTTTCAGGCGAACATCGTCGCGGTCGGTCTCGGCGTGAACGTCGGTGAGCAGATTGATGTCGAAGAAGAACGCGGAGATCGCCGTGAGCGAGAACGGTGTATAGATGCGCTGGGCGGTTGGCAGCACGTGGCCGAGACTGACTTTGATTCCGCCGTTTCGCTTGACGCCGTGCTCTCCGGCCTCGAAGACAACGACGATCTTGTTATCGGCTTGCCGCGACTGGTTCTCGATCAACCAGTCGGCCGTCTCCGAGGTGACGCGGCCGGACGTGTCGGCCGGCACTCCGGAAAGCGGGATCGCCTCTCGGTACGGACCCAAGAACACACAGCCCGAAAGGACCACCGAGAACACAACGACGGCAAGTCTACGAATCGGCATAAGCGAGCGCCTGAGCAATCCACTCTAGCACTGATCTGAAGTGGGCGTGTGAGCACACAGCAGGCGAGAATATCGCGGTCGGAGTTCCCGGGCCTGGGAATTGGCCTGGCCACCGTGGCCCGGATAATCCAGCGCCAGCGCGGACGGCTATAGGCGACCGAGGCCGTCGGAAAGGGGCCCACTTTCTACTTCACACTGTGGACCGAGGACCGGCAGTCCGCTCGAGAACCCCGGATCGAGCCAGGTGCCGAGACTCGAGCACGGGTCCCGGCGTACCGAGGCCCCCGGCCGCCCGTTTGGCCTGGGTGCGGCCTTCTAGTATATAGCCGACTTCGCTGTCCCACTATCAAGCGTCGTCGGCAGTAAGACGGTGCTTCGCCCATAGTCGAATGCTACCGGTGACGAACCCAACGACGTCGAGAATCGCGAGAAACTACCGGGAGTTGCGGCCCGCGTCGGGCGCTGCGCCAGGGGGAATTGCGGGCCCGGGGGTGGTGATCCGTGCCGAGTGTGAGCTGCTGGACAGGTGGTCCGACGAGTACCTGCTGACGCAACGATCAGGGAGCGACTGGACGACCCCTGGCGATACT
>PIVZ01000880.1 GCA_003354045.1 bacterium | reverse complement strand
AGGCGGACCGCGTGGTGATCGGCGGGGCCGCTCTGATGATCGAGGCGGACCGCGTGGTGATAGGCAGGGCCGCTCTGATGATCGCGGCGGGCCGCGCGGAGATCGCTACGGCCGCTCGGAGGATCGAGGCGGGCCACAGGGTGACCGCTACAGTCGCTCGGGCGATCGACGCGGGCAGCAAGGCGACCGCTACGGCCGTTTCGAGGATCGAGGCGGGACTCGTGGCGATCGCTACCGCAGCGCAGAGGGGCGAGCCGATTACCGTGACGATCGGCGTGGTTCCAAGGGTGGCGAGCGTTCCGGTCGCCGTGACGATCGCGGGCCCCATGACGCGCGTGGCGACCGAGAGCGCCCGCGCGGCGACGCGGAAAATGAACGTGAGGACCACACGGACCGCCGTGCCGGTGAGATAGCAAATGAACACGAGAAGCCCACGAGCCGTCCTGCCGACGAGACGTCACACGAAGTCGAAGACGGGCGTCCGGAGCGCGAGCGGCCGGTTGCCGGTGCGCGCAAGCCACGGCCCGTGGCTCCGGTGGGTGTCGTCGACGACGACGAAGAAGGCAAGGAGGGTTAGCGATGGAGCCGGCCTTTCCCGAGACCAGCTATGAGTTGGTCGAGCGCTTACTCGTGGACTTCCTTCGTCGCGAGGTGACCAAGATAGGCCTCGAAAACGTCGTACTCGGCCTTTCGGGCGGCGTCGATTCCGCGGTCTCGGCGGCGCTGGCCGCGCGAGCGCTCGGCCCGACGAACGTGCTCGGTGTGATGATGCCGTACAGGACCTCGAGCGCCGAGAGCCTCTCCGATGCCGAGGCCGTGGCCGAATGCACCGGGATAGAGACGGTCACCGTGGATATCTCATCGCAGATCGACGCCTACTTCGAGCACTACGAGGAGGCCAGTCGGCTTCGCCGCGGCAACAAGATGGCGCGCGAGCGCATGACGATCCTCTACGACTTCTCGGCTTCGCGTTCGGGCCTGGTGGTCGGAACCTCGAATAAGACAGAGCTGCTACTCGGCTACGGAACGCTGCACGGGGACATGGCCTCGGCCGTCAATCCCATCGGCGACCTCTACAAGACGCAGGTCTGGGGACTGGCCGAGCACTTGGCCCTCCCGGACTCGGTCGTAAACAAGGCCCCCTCGGCCGACCTGTGGACCGGGCAGACCGACGAACAGGAGCTCGGCTTCGGCTACCGCGAGGTAGACGCGCTGCTCTACTGGCTGATCGACGAGCGCTGTGCCCACGACGAGCTCGTCGGGATGGGCTTCGATCGCGACTTCGTCGAGAGGATTGCCGGCATGGTGCGCGGCTCGCAGTTCAAGCGCCGTTTGCCGGTGATCGCCAAGATCTCCAAGCGAACCGTGGATAGCGATTTCCGCTACTCTCGCGATTGGGGACACTGAGCAGAGGCAATGAGCAAAGACGCGGCAGGCAAGCTCTACGTGGTGGCCACTCCGATCGGCAACCTGGAAGACCTGTCCTATCGCGCCGAACGCACCTTTGCTCTGGTAGACCTGGTGGCCGCCGAGGATACGCG
>PIVZ01000289.1 GCA_003354045.1 bacterium | reverse complement strand
GGTGGCCCTGGCCGAGCGAGGTCTTCTGCACCATCACGGCCGGCACCTCACGCAGAGCCTCCGGCAACGTCCGGTAGAGCTTTTCGTCGATCTCCGCCTGCCCCACCACTTCAGCGCTGTACGGAGACTCAAAGGCGGCCCTGGGCGTGCGCGTGGCCGTTACCAGGATCTCCTCGACTGCAGGAGCACCGGGCGTGCCTTCCTCTGCGCAAACCGTCCCGCCCGAGGAGCCCACGACGCCCAGTACGAAAAGGACCGCGGCAGCGCGGCGCAAAGCTCGGCCGCCCGAAGTTTCGGAGACCAGGGACAGCTCGGCCGCTCCCACGTCAGTCATTCCCTCACCCTTTTGAACAAATGTGTCTCGGCCGGCGCTATCTGTCTACGCGAACGAAACGGCTGTCTTCCCACCAAGCTTCCCAGTTGCTGGGGGTGTACCCCAAATCCATTCCGGAGAGATTTTTTAGCGCCATCATGGCTTCATCGCGAACCGGCGGGTGCTCGTCTTCCAGGAGCTCGATGAACCGCTTCACGAACTGTTCGTCGGCGCATCGTAAGGTGTCCGCCCGTGTGCGCCCCAGCGCTTCACCGAGCGCGGCGGTCGCTGCCGTACGCAGGCCGCTGTCGCTGGCGCCCGCGGCTATGTACAACTCGTCCAACCACTCGTCTCCGCCGTTGTTCCCCACCAGAGCGACGAACTTCTGCCGCACACATGGGCTGGGGTCGGCCAGCCCGGCGCGGATCATCCCGCCTGCCAACGAAGGCCACGACACGTCGATCGCGGCTGCGGAACGGCCGGAAGCGCAGTCCCCCCTCACTCGAGCCAGCAGCGGAGAATCCGTGGCACCATTCTCCTCGGACTTGAGTCCCGCAACTACCGGACCGCTGATGGCAAGAGCCAGGAGAAGTCCAACGACCAAACAGACTTTAGTTTTCCAATCGCACATATGAGCCCCTCGCTGCCGCAACTACGACTCCAGGGCGGGTCGTAGTCTACTTCAGGCTTCTTTGAACAACGGCTCGCGCTCGCGGCCAAGTCCGCCACGGCTCTGCACTCCAGGAAGGGCTATCGAGAAGTTCGCGCGATACGCGCTCGAATCACCACAACCACCACTCCGCCCACCTTCTCAGATTAGCAGATCGCGGGACAGAGAGCACTACTGTCGCGGGCAGCGCCCCGCCCTTCCAGCGCCTTGCGGCGCCGGAAGGGCGGTTATCGCGCGGAGTCACTCTCGCCGCGTGATTCAGGTTCCCGAGAACTCCCGGTGCGTGACATTGGTCCCCCGCACGCGAAGTTCTACCCTTGCGCCGAGGAAGGAACCGGTCCACACGGACCTCTTACCGACCTTGAACTTGCGCGCGTTCGGACAGAAGATCGTGCCTCCGCCGTCCGCCCCGCCTTCGTCCTCGGCCTCGACCCCACGGCCAAGCCGGCACACATTGCCCTTGCTGTAGAACAGCACGTTCTCCGGCAGCAGGCCGTCTGCGGGTGCGCCCTCGGCCAGTATGATCAACGCGCCATAGCCTAGCCGCAGGTTGCCGGCCATGCGCAAGATCAGCACGTCGGTGGAGAGCCCTCTTAGCGTCAGCGTCGAGCGCCCCCCAAGCGTGATCTTGTCGGCATCGAGAACCGCCAGGCCTTGCCCGGTAACGTCGATCTCATCCGCCGCGGAGCGCTTGATCTTGTACTTGCCGAGACTGCCATCGGAGCCGAGACCGTCGATCTGCGTCTCGGCCGTGGTCAGCGAATCCTGGTCGACCTGGCATTCGGCGGCCAGGTCGTGGCTGCCCGTCGTGTCTATGTAAGTCCCGGGCGCCTCCGTCCTCTCAATCACCTGCCCGCCGGCCACGTCGGTGAGCAAGCCGTCCGTGCCGGGAATCCACGAGCGGCCGCCGCTCGTCACCGCAGCGCCGTCGGTCACGATGTGGCCGCCGACAACGGCCCCCTCACGGAAGTCTATACCGTCACCGGTCGTCAAGGCCGAGACAACGCTGCCGGTCGTTCGGCCGGAGATACGCAACGCGTCGCCACAAATGTTGGCGTCCTGGTCCGACATTATGTCGGTCCGCACGCGCACGGTCTCGCCTGATTTACCGCCGACCACCACCCATCGGCACGAGGCCGCCAGATAGGTCTCCTCGGTCGGCGTGCACTCGCCGCCCTGGCATTCGGCGACCAGCGTGCAGGTGGCATCATGCGTGCAGTCCAGGCCTTCATTGAGCGCGGTGATGTCGCATTGATCGGCCTCCGCATCGCAGAAGCCGTCGGAGCACTCGCCGTCCAGGTGCGAGCAATCTTCCGCGGCTCCCGGATCGCAGTTGCCCGCCCCGTCGCAGGTCTCCGCGCCGTTGCAGAAAAAGCCGTCCGAACAATCCGAGCCTTGCGCCTCGAAGGTACAGGTCGCCGAGCAGCAGTCACCGTCGGCCGTGTTGGCATCGTCGCAGTCTTCGAGGCCTTCGGGGATGCCGTTGCCGCACACCGGGATCGTAGTCGTGGTCGTCGACGTGGTGCTGGTCGACGACGTCGTCGTGGTCACCTCACCGGCCAGCGTTAGATCGAACAGGATCGGCGACTCGTCTGCATCGTTGGCCGTGAACGTGGCACGGATCTCTATGAAGCGGCCGGCGAGCGAGAATGGCACGCCGTTGCTCACCGTCGTCCAGCCCTGGAACTCGAGGGCGCCTTCCGACTCCGCCGCTCTGGCCTCCACCTCGAGGGTGGCATCGGTAGGCACGCTCTCGGTCCAGGAGATCGTGCCCCACGGCGTGCCGCCCACAGCGCTGTCATAGACCACCGTCCAGGTCCCGAACGGGTTGGTGTTGGTGCGGAACCCGAGACCCGTCGCGTCGCTGTAAGTGTAGGGCGAGTTGCCGACCGGGAACACGCCGAGGTGACCACCGTCGCTACCGCGATACTTCGCCACACTGTTGTCGGCGCGGCGAATCGTCCATACGTCGCCATTGGCATCCACGGCAACTCCGCGAATCTCCGTGCTCGGTGCCTGCTGCGCTGCGCTCCAGATGACCGACCCGTCGTCGGCGAGCTTGTAGAGCGTGCCTCCGCCGGTAGCACCGGTCACGATGTCTCCGTTGCCGTCTACGGCAATACCCAATGTGCTGATACTCACCGCCGCAGGATCGGTAAACGTGTTCGTCGTCGGGTCGAAGCGTGTAAACGTCCTGGGACCGTTAACTTGCGCCAGATAGACTTTGCCGTTGCCGACCGCGACCCCGTAATCGGCCCACGGATTGGCATGGTTGGCCACGAAGCTGTCCGTCGTGGTGTCGATCTCGAGCAGCGACGTGCCGAGGTTTGCCCCCCACAGCGTGCCGGCGCTGTCCACGATGCAACCGTAGGGGCGATTCGTTCCCGAGGTTATCGGCCCGGCGAGCACAGTGCCGTCTGTCGCGCTGATCTTGTAGTACTGCAAGGTGTTGTAGAGCCCGACCCAGACGTCACCGTCGGTATCAATGCAAACAGAGCGGCCCAACCCGCCGACGGGGCCGACCGGAACCGCCCAGGCGATTCTCTCGTCGGCGCTCTCGCAAGTCGTGGCGTCACAGTCGAGCAGGCCGTTGCTGTTCGAGTCGATCGACGCCAACGGCGTGCTGTTCGTCGAGGTCTCGATGGTGCCACTGCTGTTCCTGTCGATACCGCCCTCGGCGAGAATCTTGACGACCTCGGCCGAACGGCTGTCGAAGTGCCGGATGCCGACGTAGACGTTGCCGTCGGCATCGACTGCCGTTCTCGACGGCGCCGGCCCGGACCACGCACCGTGCGTGCCCGTGCAGCCCTGCTGACCGATGGTGGCCAGCCCGACGCAGTAGCGGCCGATCTCGGTGTTGGTGTTGGTGTCGATCTTCGAGACGGTGTCTTCCCCCGCATTGGCCACCCAGAGCACGGGGAAAGTGGATGTCACGGCATCGTTCAGTTGGAGTTGGTCTCCGTTGGGGGAGTCGTGGTTTACGTCCACCAAACTCCCGGTGTCGAAGTCCGCGTCGCTCGTCCAGGTGGCACCGGCGGCAAGGCCGCTGGCTGGAAGCGCGAGCAACGCCATCGCAGCTATAAAGGCGGTCCGCCGACACGTTCGGTGTCGGCCTGCGCTCGTTTGTCGTGGGTGCTTCATGTATCTGATCTCCTTGCCAGGGCTTCCTCGCCCGGTTTCATGTCTCCAACGCGGCGCAGCCGTCCATTCGGCCGCGGCGCCCGTTTATCCGCAATCTCCTCCGTTGAGGAGAAGATCCCTCGCTGTAATTGGAGTCCCGCCCCCATCGTGCACGGGGACTCCCCCCCGTACCGTGGGGCCCCCTGCATGTAGCCGGAGCCCCACATGATCGCAGAACGACTAGAGCCCGGAGAACTCCTTGTGCGTGTGACGCGGCCGCGGTAGCGGCTGCCCCTCGTGCTGGTCGGTCTGCGTAAGGCGGCTTTGCTCGGTGCCATCGGCCTTCATGGAGTAGACCTCGGTGGCGCCGTCGCGAAAGCTCACCAGGAATATGTGGGAACCGTCCATCGACCATACGGCCTGGAAATCCCCCCCCTCATGATCGGACAGATCGGTCTGGCCCGAACCGTCCGCGGACATCCGGTAGATCCTCTGCCGCTCGCCGTCGCGGGTCGTGACGAACAGCAGACTGTTGCCATCGGGCGACCAGGCGGGAGACTTGTCGTGGCTCTCGCTGGCGGTAAGGTTGGTCTCTCCCGAACCGTCTGCGCCGATCACATAGACGTCGTAGATCCTCGTGCGCCGCGAGGCGAAGGCTACGCGCTTGCCATCCGGTGACCATGTGGGCTGGCCATCGATGTTCTTGCCCTCCGCCGTCAGGGCCTCGAGGCCCGAGCCGTCGGCATTGGCAATCATCAAGTTGCTGCCACGGCCCTGGCCAGAGACGAACATCAACCGCGTGCCGTCAGGCGACCAGCACGGGCTACCATCGCTGCTCGGCCGCTTGCTGAAGTTGGTCTGCTCGGAACCATCGGCACGCATGACATAGATCTCGGGGTTGCCATCGCGCAAGGATACGAACGCGATTCGGGTTCCATCCGGGTGCCAGCGAGGCGCGCCGTCGAAGGCCTTATCGTTCGTCAGGCGCGTCTGCCCGCCGCCGTCGCTGTTCATGACGTAGATCTCGGCATTGCCGTCACGCATCGAGGTAAAGGCAATGCGCTTACCATCTGCGGACCAGACCGCCTCCACGTCGTCTGTCGAGTTATCGGTCAGCTGCGTTGTGCCGGAGCCGTCGGCGGCCATCAGGTAGATCTCCTGATCGCCGTCGCGGTTGGAGAGGAAGAGAAGATCGAGCGCTGGAGCCTCCGAAGGCTCCGCCGTGGCGTGCGCGGGCAAGGCGGTGCCCAGCATCAACGCCGCGAGCGCTGAGACGAGAAACGGTTTTCCGAACATACGAGCCTGCCTCATCGTGGTCGAGGTCAGGGGAGCCACCCTACTCGCGTCGCCCCCTGACTAAACTAGACCTCCGAGTATAGTCGGCTAACGTCGCGCCTGTCCATAGGATGAGCGCCCGGCGTCTTGCCGTCCATAAGGTCCCTTGCTAGCGTCACGCGGTGCAAATAGCGCTAGCCTACGGTCGCGGCAAGCTCGATCTCGAGATATCCGACGACGCCTCGGTTGAGATCCTCGACAAGGGGGCCGACGCCGCCCCCCCGCTCGGCGATCCAACCCGCGCTCTCCTGGAATCTCTGCGATCTCCCGAGGGTACCCCTCCCCTGCGCGAGATTGCCCGGGGACGCAAAAACGCTGTAATCGTAGTCTCGGACGCGACTCGTCCGGTGCCCAATGAGCTCATCCTGCGCGCGTTGCTCGATGAGCTAGAGGCAGGCGGTCTCGAGCGCGCGGCCGTTACCGTCTTGGTTGCCACAGGTCTGCACCGACCGAGCACTGCCGCCGAGCTCGACGAGATGCTGGGGCCGGAGCTGGCAGGTAGCTTGGAGATCGCTCAGCACGACGGCCACGATGCCGGCGCACATGCCGACCTCGGACGCACAGGCCGAAACACTCGGATACTCATCGACCATCGTTTCATCGAGGCCGACCTACACATCGTCACCGGCCTGATCGAGCCCCACCTGATGGCGGGCTACTCGGGCGGCCGCAAGGCCGTGTGTCCCGGACTGGCAGCCGCCGAGACCATTCGTACCCTGCACGGTTACCGCATGCTCGAAGGCGGAGTGGGTGCAGGCATTGTCGAAGGCAATCCGCTCCACGAAGAGTTGATCGAGATCGCCCACCGCGCGCGAG
>PIVZ01000288.1 GCA_003354045.1 bacterium | reverse complement strand
CACGAACCATGACCACGTCCTCGTCGGCCATCCAGGAATTGTTGACACCGCGGGTTTCCGCCACCCGGCGGCCGATCGAGCGCAGCCTGGCTTCGTCGGTAAAGGCACGGACCGAAGAGACGCTCTCCTCAGAGCCCAGCGTTCGCTCGAATAACCCCGCTTCGAGATCGAAATCACCACCTGCCGCCGCGAAGCTGCCGTGTAGCTTGGCAACGATCTCGCCCGAGAAGACTGCCGCTTGGTCCACCAACAGCGACGCCTCCGCGCCAGCATCGCGTGCTGCACGCGCGTACTCGACGATCGCCCGACACGCTCTCGTCTCGGTGGCCAGGTATGCAACCCGCTCGGCGTGAACCTGGTTCTCGTCGATGCGCTTGCCGCCTTCTGTGAGCTGCTTTGCGGATGCGATCGCCGCTTCCACGACGTCTTCCAACGCGCACAGCAGGGTCTCTACCTGTTCCAGGTTCACCTCGGCGAAATCGTGATCGCTCATGGCATGCTTCTCCGTAGCCTCGCGGCGGCGTAATTGTTCGTGCTGTGGTGGCGCAGGACCGCAGCCGCGTTGCAGCTGTTTCGCCTCGTGGTCCGAGAATCCACCGGCTCGACCAGTGTTGCCGAACGCTAAGGCCGCGTGCCTCCGGTGTCAAGGTCGGCTCTGCCTAGCGGCTCTCAGTCAGATTCGCCAGCTCGCTGCGCGCCAAGTTCGCCCTCGGCAAGGCCCCGAGCGGCATCCGCTATCTGCTACCCATATGGGTCACAGGTAGCCGAGACTGCGCAGGCGCTCCTTGGCGGCTTCGTCGAGATGGATGCCGACGGGTGGCGGCGCACCTTCCTCCAGCTCTCGCGACCACACGGTCAGTTCTCTACCCAGCTCAGCCACACGCTCGGGAGACACCGAAGCCAGGCTGGAGAGCTCGGCAGGGTCGGCCACGAGGTCATAGAGCTCCCATGTGACGAAGCTTCGGTTGTTCAGGTGAGACTCGACGAACTTGTGGCCGTCGCGAATGATCGCACGCACCTCTCTTCCGGCCCGCACCTCGAGCGTCCCCACCAGCGTCTCGGCATAATGCGGCCGCTCGTCGGGCTCGGGGCCACCACGCAGGGCCGCGGCCAGGGAGCGGCCCGGCAGACCGGTCGGAACCGACACATCCAGCAACTCGAGGATAGTCGGCAGCAAATCGACGTGTCCCACGGTGGCTTCGATGCGCCTGCCTTTGGCAACCACTCCGGGGAACTTGACGATCAGCGGGACGTGGACGGTGGTGTTGTACAGATAGCGGTTGTGCTCACTCTCGAGATGCTCGCCGAGGCCCTCTCCATGATCTGCGGTAAACACCACGAGGGTGCGCCCCGGCATCGCCTCGACCGCACGCAGCAGACGAGCCAGGTGGTGGTCGGTATAGGCGATCTCCGCGTCGTAGGGGCTCTCGAAGAGGTTTCGCCACTCGACCGGCGGGTCGTAGGGCGCATGCGGATCGAAGTAATGGACGAACAGGAACCAGGGCCCGCGCCGGCCGTCCAGCCAGCGAAGTGCCGCGTCGGTGACCCCGCTGGCACCGCGCTCGAAATCGAGCAAGCTGTGGCCGAGCCAGCTGAGCGGATTCGCCGCCCGCTCCGCGCGACGCCTGGCCGCCATCGCCGATGAAGCAAAATCGTCGTCATAGACGTCGAAGCCCTGCGACAAGCCGAAGCGCCCGTCCAGCGGGAACGCACCCAACATTGCGGCGGTGGCGAAGCCGGCCTCCCGGAGGATTTCAGCCAGAGTGAGCTCTCGCTGGGGCAAGACGAACTTCCCGTTGCAACGCACGCCGTGGGTCGGCGGAAGGTTGCCGGTGAACATAGAACTGTGTGCGGGAAGCGTCGAAGGTACATGGGAATAGGCGTTCGCGAAGGTCGTTCCCGCACGTGCCAGGATCTCCAGATTCGGCGAGGTCGGTTTCTCGTAACCGTAGACGGATAGATGGTCGGCCCTGGTGGTGTCGAAAGATACGAACAAGAGATTATCGACAGTGGGCCGGCTGCACGCGCACGTCGCCGCAAACAATACCACTGCAAGCAGCGCCAAACGGCGCCCCCGCAATCCAGGTCCGCCAGCAATAAACAGAGCCGCCTGCACCATGGCCTGCGAGCGTGTCTCGGCGCGCTCGACATCGCAAGCCGTCAAACTTTGCATCCCCATTTGCAACGTGGGACAAAGCCTATCTTCACTGTCTATAGACGACCTCACCGAGGAGCACCCGGATGGCCCACATCACCGTCGGATATCAAGACGGCTGCATCTACCCTCTCTGGCTAACCAACGCGGGGCTGCGTATCGCCCGTGTGCTCGGCGCCGAGTCCCTGTGGGTGCAAGACCACTTCATGGGCTTCATTCCGGCCCACGTGTGGACGCCCGAGGTAACACCGGCAGCCAAGGTCGTGCACTCGCCCGACGGCCTCTTCGACCCACTACAGATTCTGGCCCTGACTGCCAGCCGCATCCGTGGAGTGGACGTGGGAACCGCCGTGACCGAGCCGTTTCGCCGCCACCCGATGAGCCTGGCTCAATCCTTCGTCACCCTGGACCACATCTCCAAGGGCCACGCCATCCTCGGTATCGGCAACGGCGAAAAGGAAAACGTCGAGCCATACGGTCTTCCGTGGGGCCGCCAGGTCGCACGCCTAGAAGAAGCCCTTACCATCATCCGGCTGCTGTGGGGCAGCAACGGGACGCCGGTAAGCTACGAAGGCCAGTTCTGGACGCTCAAGGACGCCATCTTCAACTTGCCGCTGTACGACGGGAAAGAGCCGAGGATCTGGATAGCCTCCCACGCTCCGAAGATGCTCCGCCTGACCGGCCGCTTCGGTGATGGCTGGCTGCCCTCCCTCAAGGCCACGCCCGAAGAGTATGCCAGCCGGCTGGCCGCAATTCGCGAAGGGGCGGCCGAAACCGGGCGCTCGCTGGACCACTTCGTACCCGGCCAGCTGGCGATCACCGCGCTTGGCGAGAGTCGAGACCAGGTGCTCGAGTTGGCACTGGGCAGCCGCCTGGGTGCAGCGATGTCGCTGCTTGTTCCCGCCGAGGTTTGGCAGGCAAACGGGCGCGAGCACCCGCTGGGAGAGAACTTCAAGGGCTTCTTCGAGATCGTGCCGCCGCGCGTTACCGAGCAGCACATCGACCGCGCCGTCGAAACCCTGACGCCTGAGATCCTGCTGGCCGCCATGTATGCCGGCAACCCGAGTGAAATACGCGAGGAGCTGGCTCCGCTGGTTCGCGCGGGAGCCCGCCACATAGTCGTATCGAACATCGGAAGCAGCCTGTCGGGCGGAGGCCTGGCCGACATCTATCGGCTCGGCAGCCTCATCCGGAAGCTACGCCGTATCCAGGTCTAGCCGGGCCCGTCGGCAGCCCACGGGATGCTCCGCCGTATATTCGCTTTGACGACCTCCGGTTCCGTGTTATCCACCAACGCTCGCGGGGAGACCGACCCGGAGACGAGGAGGACCTGGATGATCGCCAAGTTGAACGTTTGCGGCACACTACACGGCGCACATCTGCGCAAGTCGCTCGCGTTGGCCGCGCTGAGCGCGGTTTGCGTATTTGCCTTGGCCTGCTCGCAGCCGGGCGCGGAAGGGACGGGCACCCAGTCGGGCTCGCAACAGTCGAAGTCCGCTGACAGCGTTGCCCCAGAGAGTGGAAATCCGACCGTGGTCATGAAGACGAGCAAGGGCCAGATCGAGATCGAGCTGCTTTCCGACAAGGCACCGGCAACAGTCGAGAACTTCTTGACGTATGCCGACGACGGCCACTACGACGGCACCATCTTTCACCGCATCATCGACGGCTTCATGATTCAAGGCGGTGGTTTCGCCAAGAGTTTGCAGCAAAAGCCGACCAGGCCCCCGGTCAAGAATGAAGCCAACAACGGGATGAAGAATACGCGCGGCACGCTGGCGATGGCGAGGACCTCGGTGCCCGATTCCGCTACCGCACAGTTCTTCATAAACGACGCCGATAACGCGTTTCTAGATTTCAAGGCGCCCACCGCCCAAGGATACGGGTATGCCGTGTTCGGACGCGTGGTCTCCGGCATGGACGTCGTCGATGCCATTTCTTCCACGCCAACGCGGAACCAGGGAGGCGGGTTCGCGAACATGCCCGTTGAGCCCGTGGTGATCGAGTCCGTGAGGCGCAAGAACTGATTCCCGACGTTCGGGAGCGGTGTCGCGGGCGCTGATGGGCGCCAAGGGCACGGCTTCCGTCAGTAGGCCCGACCGATGCGTATTTCCGAGCTCTTCGCGGCAGGCAAGCCGGTTTTCTCGTTCGAGTTCTTCCCACCCAAGACCGAGAAAGGCGACGTCAACCTACGCAGAACCATCGCGGAGTTGCGCCCGCTCTCACCCGGATTCGTTTCCGTCACTTACGGAGCCGGCGGAACGACTCGCGATCGAACACTCGAGCTTGCCAATCACGTCAAGCACGACGTCGGTCTCGAGGCGATGGCGCATCTCACGTGCGTAGGCGCTAGTCGATCCGAGATCGGCGCAATACTCGACCGCCTCGAGGAAGACGGGATCGAGAACCTCATTGCACTGCGCGGCGACCCTCCCAAGGGAGAGAGCGGGTTCGTTCCCCATCCCGACGGGTTGGCCCATGCCAGCGAGCTCGTGGCCATGATTCGCGAGCAGAACCGCCCGTTTTGTGTGGCCGGGGCTTGCTACCCGGAGAAGCACGTTGAGGCCCCTACCCTCGAGACGGATCTCGAAAACCTGGTAGTCAAAGTGAAAGCGGGCGTCGATGTCCTCATCACGCAGCTCTTCTACGACAACACCTTCTACTTCAGCTTCGTCGAGAAGGCGCGGGCGGCCGGCATCGAGGTGCCGGTCGTGCCCGGCATAATGCCGATCACGAACCTCACGCAGGCAGAACGCTTCGGCGCCACCATTCCGCAAAAACTGCGGGAACGGCTCGAGGGCTACGCCGAGGATGACGAAGGGGCCGCGCAGGTGGGCACGGAGTACGCGATCGAGCAGTGCCGCGAGCTTCTCGAGCGGGATGCGCCGGGCATCCACTTCTACACGCTCAACAAGTCGCGATCGACGCGCGACATCCTATACCGCCTGCGAGAAGACGGCATACGGTAGTAGCTACAGCCCCATCTGCTTGGCAACGATCAGCTTCATTACCTCGCTGGTGCCGGCAAAGATCGTCTGCACGCGGGCATCCAGGTAGTCCTTGGCAATCGGATATTCCATCATGTACCCGTAGCCGCCGTGGAACTGGAGCACCTCGTCGCACACGCGCTTGAGCAACTCGGCCACCCAGTACTTGGCCATGCTGACTTCCTTTACCAAAGGGGTGCCGGCCACGTGCTCTTCTATGAGGCGGTCGGTAAAGGTACGCGCGATCTCCACTTCGGTGGCGAGCTCGGCCAGACGGAACTGAAGGTGCTGGAACTTCGAGAGCGGCTTGCCGAATGCTTCGCGCTCCTGACAGTAGCGGACGCCGTCGGCCAGCACGTTCTCGGCCGCGGCCGCGCAGCCCACTGAGACACACAACCGCTCCTGCTGCAGCTTCTCCATCAGGTAGTAAAACCCCGCCCCCTCCTCTCCGAGTAGGTTCTCCTTGGGGATGACACAGTCGCTGAAGCTGATCTCGGAGGTGTCCTGCGCCTTCAGGCCCATCTTCTCGAGCTGACGGCCTTTCTCGAAGCCCGGCGTGCCGTCCTCGACCACCAGGAGGGAAACCCCCGTGTACGGGGGGTCGGCGTGAGGGTCGGTCTTGGCAACCACGATCACCAGGTCGCACAGCTGGCCGTTGGAGATGAAGGTCTTCTGGCCGTTCAGAACGTAGTTGTCGCCGTCCTTGCGCGCCGTGGTACGAATGCCGGCCAGATCGGAGCCTGCATTCGGCTCGGTCATGGCCACCGCAAGGATCTTCTCGCCGCTGGCGCAGCCCGGCAACCAGCGCTCATGCTGCTCGGGCGAGCCGAAGCTGTGGATGTAGGGAACGCAGACGTCGGAGTGCAGCGCCATCATGAAGCCGGACTCGAAGGCGCGGCTGAGCTCCTCGATGACGATCGCCGAGTGGAGGAAGTCGCCGCCCGCTCCGCCGTACTCCTCCTCGATCCACGGACACAGGAAGCCGTGCTCACCCGCCTTGCGGCACGCCGCGCGATCGACGATCCCAGCCTCCATCCAGGCCTCTTGGTTGGGCACGACCTCGCGCTTGACGAACTGCACAAAGGCGTCGCGGAAGAGTTTGTGGTGATCCTCG
>PIVZ01000287.1 GCA_003354045.1 bacterium | reverse complement strand
GAGCCGCTTCTCAACGTCAACCGGGAATTTCGGCTCGAGTAGTCGACGGGCGTGCTTGCGAAAGCCCTTAGCCCCAATGTTTATGCGGGCTGTGGCGCAGGGATTCGTGGGGCCGAGACGCAGTTGCACCGGACGCAGCTTCCCCTTGTCCTGGCCCCCTCCGGACTGCTAAACTTCCAACAACCTGACGGACTGGCCCACCACCTGACTCTTGTGGCCGCACCCCCCGGACCGTCCATAGACCGCTGCGCACGCGTGGCGCTTACCCGACCCTATGGGGAGGAGAGAGGAGTAAGATGCGTAAAACTGTCGCCATCGCCGCGATCATGACAATAGGTTCTGTTTTCTTGACACCGTCCCTCGCCCCCGCCCAACCATGCATAAGCTCGGGGGCCTTGTATGGCAGCGTTCATGCTCCGGCGGGTGTGGCGGCACAGTTCGTGGATACGGGCGCCGCATTCGCTTATGCCCTCGCTAACTGTAACCGGAAGGTGACCGGCAAGACTCCGAGTGGCACCCCGTTTGGGCCGTCGTCACTGCAACCGACTCAATGCAGGTGGTCGGTCTGGACTGTGGCCGGCGGCGGGGTCTTGGCGACTGCCAGGTGGGGGCTCGGTGGGCGCACCACCGCGGGCGACGCGGCGGGGTGCATTTTCATGTGTGGCTCGAAGACGTGTCGAGTTCGCGGCGCAACCGGCCTCCCCGTCGAGCTGATGCACTTCGGCGTTGAGTAGCGGGTAGCCGAGCGGCGGGATGCCCGACAACACGAAGTCGGGTCTCCCGTCCGTCACGGTCTCCATTGCGCCCACCCAAGAATCTCACCGTCAAGATTGCATCGCGCATACAAGAGCACCTTCCGAACACGATTGCCTGAGCCGAGGGGGACTACCCGGCGATCGGCAGTTCGCGCGAAGGGTGCGTGACACCCGTCGACCCAGGCGACTCGGTTCCAGGAGGCTCCACAGCTAGATGTGAGTGTCGAGCAGGAACTTCACGAGTGGAGCACCCGCCAGTCCTCTTCCGCCGCCACTGGCGCCACGATGTCGCCGACTATCCGTCCACTCGCATGCATCGAACCGATCCAGTCGTCCGGACGGGCCTCCGGCGCAGGCGGTACGAGATCTGCCACGGGTTTCCCAAAGCGCGTTACGCGAACCGGTTGTCCTGTGCGCCGCACCTGCTCGAGCACCGCAAGGCAAGTCGCCTTGAACTTCGAGATGGGGATTCGTTCCATCATTAATAAGCACCATGGTCAGAGACCATGGTCAATCCTGTTTCACGCAGTAGAGGCGGGCTAATCGTTTTCGCGAAGTCTACGGTGCGGTGGGACCTACGGCGTTATGGAGAACTGTGAGCCGGTCCACATGCGCTCTACTTCGGTGAAGACTCGACGCCAGCCGAACGGTTCGAGGTCGGTGTGGGCGGGCTGGGCGTCGAGCGATTTCCTCAATGACCGGGCGAGTTGCCGGGCGAACGGGCGGCGTCCTTCGGGGCTCGGCGTATCGATGCCTGTCATTGGCGGTGGTTCGACCATCGTGAGACTGTCGCCGAGACGTGGCGCTAGTTCGTTCTTTACGCCGGGTAGAGCCGTGGCGACGACCTTGCATCCACAAGCAGCGGCCTCGACGAGCACCAGCGGCACGCCTTCGTAGTAAGAGGGCAGTACGCACACGGCAGAGCGGCGCATGAGATCGGCGAGCGCCGGCTGGTCGAGTTGCCCGTGCATGGTAACGGAGGCCATGGCCTTCATGCGGCTGCGTAATGCTTCGGCTTCGGTTCCCGCCCCATCGCCGGCCACGTGAAGCGCCACTTCGGGGAGTTCTTCCATGGCGTCCAGCAGTTCGGGAAGCCCCTTGGCGGCGCTGTACTTTCCGACGTAGAGAAGCGTTCTCTCGTCGCCGTCGCCGTCGCCGTCGCCGTCGCCGTCGGCATCGCCCCGCCCATTGCTGTGGAAGACGTCCTCGCGATAGCCGGCCGGGACGATGTGGATGCGCTTGCGCTCGACTCCGAGCTCGCGCTCGAGCAATTCGCCGTGGTCCTTGCGCAAGACCTGAAAACGATCGGCGTGGGCGCAACCTCGCCGGACCTCGTCGGCAAGGCCGGGGCAGAGCTCCATCTGCCGCAATCCGGTGCCGTGACACTGCAATACGATGGGCGTGTCGGGCGCCAGCTCGCGCAGCATCGAGCTCATCAGCCAGATATGGTGTGCGTGGATGAGATCGGGCCGAAACCCGGCGAGAACCTCTGCGAGATGCTCACGCCAGGCTCGCCGGTAGCACGCGAGCTGCTCCGAGGAGAGGTCGGACCACACGCTGCTCGGATAGGGCATGACGTCGCTCATGCCCGGTACCGGGAAGGGTAGCGCCGCGGTCCCAAACAGCAGCGGATGGACAGCATCTTCGGAAAGGCCCCCGACCGAGCACGACGCACCATCAGCGGGAATGCCGACCACCACACACTGCTCGTAGCCGGCCTCGGCCGCGTGCCGCACCAGCGTGTCGAGGATCACCCCGCTCCCGGTCTGACCGGGACGCTGCGACAGGACGTGTAGGATTCGCGCGTGCATCGCGGCCAGTGTGCATCGGGCCGCAGCGGGTAGCGAACCGCACCGGCCGTCTTTAGCAACACTAACGGCGCGCTTAAGCGGTACTGTTTATTGTCGAGTTTCTCTTGAAATCTACGGCAGTTAGGTTTGAAATCAGCAACTGTTCAGGAGTTGCCGCCGACTGAACCATGGCGGGGATTCAACATAGTTCGTTCTCGGAGCGCCACCTCACGGATTCGGTCCAAGCGGCCGTGCCCGCGAGAGCGAACACGACTGCCGGTATTTCGCGACGACAGGAGTAGCAGATGGCCAGGTATGCTTACGAGAGACTTTCAGGCCAGGACAACTCGTTTCTGATTCTCGAGCAGAGCAACGTGCACATGCATGTGGCCTCCACGCAGATCTACGAGGCGGGGCCGCTGAGGACCCCCGAGGGTGGCATCGATATCGAGGCCTTCAAGAGCGCCATCCATTCGGTGCTCCATCTGATCCCGCGCTACAGGCAGAAGCTCAAGTGGATCCCGTTCGAGGATCATCCGGTCTGGGTGGACGACAAGAGCTTCAGTCTCGACTACCACATCCGCCACACCAGCCTGCCGAAGCCCGGCACCGACGTGCAGCTCAAGGCGCTGGCCGCGCGTGTGATGACGCAGCAGCTCGACCGCGCAAAGCCTCTATGGGAGTTCTGGCTGGTCGAAGGCCTCCAGGGCGACCGCTTCGCGATGGTGTGCAAGATTCACCACTGCATGATCGATGGTAGCTCGGGGGTGGATCTGGCGACGATCATGATGTCGCTGACTCCCGAAACCGATCTTCCCGAGACCGTTCCGTACATGCCACGTCCGGCGCCCTCAGGCCTGGAGCTGGCGGCGGGTGAATGGCTCCGCCGTCTTTCGCTTCCTCTGGTGGCCGTGCGCAGCTTCCGCGAGTTCAGCGAGCAGACCGAGGACCTGCGCTACGAAGTTTGGAAACGCGTGCAGGCTGTTACGGAACTGCTGGGTTATGCCTTCCAGCCCGCGTCGGAGACGCCGATCAACGGGTCACTGAGTCCGCACCGCAAGGTTGACTGGATGACGATGCCGTTAGAGGACGTGAAGGCGGCACGTAGGGTGCTCAACTGTACGGTGAACGACATCATCCTGGCCACCGTGTCAGGAGCGGTGCGCGATTACATGATACGCCGCCGCGTCAATCCCGATGCGCTCGACTTCCGCGTGTCGGCGCCCGTCAGCGTTCGCAAGGAAGAGGACCGAGGTAAGCTCGGCAACAAGGTGTCGAGCTGGATCGTGCGTCTGCCGCTCGGGGAGAACGACCCCATCAAGCGCCTCGAGATGATCCATGAGACCACGCAGAAGTTGAAGGATTCCCAGCAGGCCCTCGGCGTCGAGATGCTCATGGCGGCGGCCGACTGGGCCCCCGGGCAGCTGCTCTCGCTCGGTTCTCAGGCCACCTCGGGGCCGATCAACATGATCGTTACCAACGTCCCCGGCCCACAGGTTCCGCTTTACATGCTGGGCGCGAAGCTGCTGGAGACTTTCCCGCAAGTCCCCTTGCTCGAAAACACCGGGCTCGGGGTGGCCCTTTTCAGTTACGACGGAAAGATGTGCTGGGGCTTCGACGCGGACCCTGACCTCGTCCCCGATCTGCCCTCTTTCGTCGAGGCGATCAAGACTTCGTTCAACGAACTCAAAGAGGCGGCAACGCTGCGGCCGGTTCCGATAAAGGAGACCAAGGCCGACGCGAAACGTGGCGCCCCTGGTGGCATCACCGAGGACGCCGCGTCCGCCACGGGTCAGACTGTCGGTACCGCTAGTCCTCGTACTTGAAGGAAACCCTAACCTTGGCGCGATAGGCCGAGATCTTGCCGTCCTCGAGCGCGACGTCGAGCTCGGATATCTCTGCAATGCGAAGATCGCGGAGGCTCTTGGCGGCTTTCTCGATGGCGGCGGCGGTGGCCTTCTCCCACGAATCAGGGCTGGTTCCAACGAGTTCGATTATCTTGTAGACGCTGTCGGCCATGACTTGCTCCTTCGGGCGCCCTGCGGCGCCGGCTTGTTGCAGATTTTGGTCAGGAGCAGGGATCGTAGTACGGCGCGGCGGCAGCGGGCAAGCGAAATCGTCCGACGTAGATAGGCGGCGCAACCAATGGCCACGCCGCCTATTTGGGACGGGAGGAGGGGATTCGTCCCAACGAGCACCTTCCGGGCGCTCCCCGGCCCCGGCTTCGCACAACTCCGGCCGGGTACCGAGCCTGTTATGAGGCCTTGGGCAGACAGGCCTCGTCGAAGGGTTCCGCCAGCCGGTCGAAACCGGTCGCGGGCGGCAGCACCGAGACGATTTTGGCCGTCCTACGCGACTTGCGGCGCAGGCGGGCCTCGGCCTGGAGACTGCGGCCTCCCGACACGCCCGAGCGCACGTACTCGGGATCTACGCCGAGGGCGTCACAGATGTTCTCAAACGAGAACGGCCAGTCTCTCTCGCGAGAAAATATCCATTCGTCGGCTTCCTGGAATATCTCGCGGGTGCGGTAGTCCCTGGATCGGGCGTACCTCTGGTGGCACTCGACGGCGTCGCGCAGGATCGCCAGCATGAGCTGGCGCTCGTTGGCGGCCCCGCGGGCTTTGCCGTTAGTGCCGAAGAACTGTTCCGGCATCAGGGTATCCGGCTCGAACAATCTTGCAGTGGTATCAGACATTTGCTGTGTCGTGGGCTCCTCTTAGGTATAGCTGACGCGCGGGGTTTCTATTTATTCTCAAGAAAACGCTTCTCGTTGTTATGACTCCTACGTTTCACCTGCAGTTCAGGTTTCAGATCAGGCTCGCGAGCGGCTTCGCAAGCGGGCAAGTACACGCCGGTCCTTCTTCGATGGCCGCCGCGACCCACCCAACAAGGGGTCGGCGTGGGCCGCGCGTTCCAAAGCCAGGCGTTCTCGTGCGGATCGGCTCTCCTCGGTCTCCTCGTAGAGATTCTGGGCCGCGCTAGCCGGGCCGCGCCGGCTGCTCGTGGCCAGAACGATAACACGGCGCTCGTAAGGGCCCTGGGCGATTATGACCTCGTCGCCCACGTGCACCGCACGGGCCGGTTTGGCTCGTCCGTTAGTGAGCTGCACGCGGCCGCCGGTCACGGCCTCGGAGGCCAGAGAGCGGCTCTTGAAGAAGCGGGCAGCCCACAGCCACCGGTCTAGCCGGACCGGCTCGGTTCCTTGCGTAGCCTCCATGGCGGCCGCAATGCTAACCCGGACGGTGCCTCCGAGGCCAGCCCCCTGCGCGCAGCCCCCCAGGCGCAGGCCCCCGCACGCAGCCCCCCGTACGCAGGCCCGTCACGCCCGCTGCCTCGGCAACTACGCCCGCCGCCTCTGCGACGGGCATATCTGCCGCCGCTGCGACGGGCATATCTGCCACCGCTTGCACCCGGATACCGCACATGGGGGGCTGTTTCCGTACCACGGTGAGTCGCGAGCCCGGCTGGCCGCAGCGGCGGTTGCCGCCGGCCGGATGCCTCAGTATAGAGTGGCGCCATGTCGATAAGGCGAATCGAGCCTGATGAGGCCGCCGGATTGCTCGAGGAGGGCTGGACGTACGTGGATGTGCGCTCCATCCCCGAGTTCGAACAGGGGCACCCGAGCGGCGCGTACAATATCCCCCTGCTTCACCACGTGCCCGGCCAGGGCCTCAAGCCTAACGAGGAGTTTCTGCAGGCGCTTGCCGGGCGC
>PIVZ01000286.1 GCA_003354045.1 bacterium | reverse complement strand
ACCACTCCCCCAGCCACTCTGTTTCCGGATACAGGTGGCAAAACGCCAGATCGCCCCACGTGACATTATCGTGAGTCACGTGTGACGTCACAGCATCCGGGATGGCCAAGACGAAAGCGAGGCCCCAGATGCCGAAATTGCCATTAACGAGATCCTTTAACTCTTCGCTCGAAGTCCCTACGCTGCCTGTAAGGCTGAAGTTTGGATACAAAGCCGCACGGGCCTGCAGAAGCCCCGCTTCCGAGGCCAGCGCTCGTCGCTCGGCCGCAATCAGGTCCGGCCTGCGAAAGACGATCTCGGAAGGCAGCCCGGCCGGCACGGCCTCGGGCGGCTCAGGCAAGCCGGCAGTGCCGGTGAGCTCGCCGCTTGGATAGCGCCCGAGCAGAACCTCGATCTGCCGGACGGTGGCATCTACTTGCTGGCGCCTGCGCTCGACCAGGGCCTCTGCGCCGGCAAGCTCGGCAAGCGCTAAACGCAGGTCGAGGGCCGGCCGCACTCCCCTCTCGTAGCGGTCTCGTACCTGCTCGGCGCTGGCGCGATAGCTCCCGACGGTGGCCTCGGCAAGCTCAAGCTGCTCATGGACCTCGACCAACGCGAACCACACCTTTGCGGTCTGTGCGGCAAGCGAGACTCGCGCGCCCGCAAAGTCGGCCCCGCTTGCCTCGGCTTCTGCCTTCGCAGCTTCCCTTCCCGCACGCAGTCGGCCCCACAGGTCGATCTCCCAGCTAAGGTCGAGCGAGACGCCGAGCTTCGTCGAGGTACTGACTGTCGGCTCGCCGGCTTCGACTGGTGGGTCGCCAGGCGGCAGCCCCAGGAGCGCACCGAAATCCGGGAAGCCGAGGAAGTTCTGTTTCGAGCGCGATCCACTTACTCCCGCACCTAGCGCCGGGTAGAGCTCACCGCCTGCGATGCGCGCGTACGCCTCGGCGGCGCTCACGCGCGCAGCGGCCGCTGCTAGATCCTGGTTACGCTCGAGTGCCTCGGTGATGAGCGTATCGAGAGTCGCATCGCCGAAGTCCTGCCACCACGTGTCGGCCGGCAAGTCTTGCTCATGACGACCTCCAACCCATTCGCTCGGAACTTCCACGTCGAGGTCGGGCTCTATGCGCGCCGGCAAGGTCGTGCACCCGCCGATCAACGCCGCGGCGATCACGACAACCCGCCCGATCATGTCTTGCCTCCCGGTCGCCTCGAGCTGTCGGCACGGGCCACCCCACCGTGGCGTTCGCCAACGTCGCGGCTCGTCACCGCCTGCTCCGCAGCCGGCGCCGACAGACCGCCGCTAACGAAGCGAATGAGCCGGACTGTCACTGTCTCCATGTCGTCCGCCCCGTGGACGTGACCGTGGGAAACGAAGCGCAGTGCCGCCGGATCGGCCAGCGTCGCAGCCATCGCCCCGATCGTGAAGTGAAAGCGACAGAACAACTCGTCGAGCGGGATCTCGGGCAACGCCCGCTGCAGAGCCGCGATGTATCGTTCGATGACCTCCGCGAACTGATCGAAGACCAGATTGCGGACCTCCTCGTCGGCCTCGGTGTGCAGCCTGCCAAACAGACCGCTCAAGGCGGGAGCCTCCTCGACGGAGCTGCGAACCAGGGAAACCGCCGGTAGGACCAAAGCCCGGGCCATGTCCTCGACAGAAGGGATACCCTCGGCTGCGGTGTCCTCGAGTTCCCGTAAGAGCCTCAGCCGCTCTTGGTTCATGGGGCCGACCCGGCGCGCAAAAACGGCCCGTATGAGCCCGTTCTTGGAGCCGAAGTGGTAGTTCACGGCAGCCAGATTGACGCCGGCCGCGGCAACGACGTTGCGTAGCGAGGTTGCGGCGAAGCCATGCTCGGCGAACAGACCTTCGGCCGCATCCAGTATCTTCTCTTTGGTCTCGAGTGCCGCCATGGGACAAAATTTCAAACAGACGTTTGAATCATACGTTTGAATGAATCCAGGTCAAGCGCGGCCCCCGCGCCACGTTCAACCGTGCTCTAGAAAATGGCGCCAAGTGCCTATAGGCACAACACAATCAGACAATACGAACTGTGAGCGGCGGGGTCCGAGCGCTAGCGGTCGTAGCCGAGGACGGGGGCCAGCCAGCGCTCGACGGTGGCGACCTCCTGCCCCTTGCGGGCGGCGTAGTCATCGACCTGATCGCGGTCGACCTTGCCGATGCCGAAGTAGGAGGCGCCCGGGTGGGAGAGGTAGTATCCGCACACGGAGGCGGCCGGCAGGATGGCGTAGCTGTCGGTCAGCGTGGTGCCGACCCGTGCCGGCGCATCGAGAAGCTCGAACAGGGCCGCCTTCTCGCTGTGGTCGGGGCAGGCCGGATAGCCCGGTGCGGGACGGACCCCCTGGTATCGCTCGCGGATGAGATCCTCGTTGTCGAACTCTCCTTCGTCTGCGTAGCCCCAGAACTCGCGGCGGACGCGTTCGTGCAGGCGCTCGGCAAAAGCCTCGGCAAGCCGATCGGCAAGCGCCTTGACGAGAATGCCATTGTAGTCGTCGTGGCTGCGCTCGAAATCGGCCACCACCTCGGCGACGCCGATACCGGCCGTGACGGCAAAGACGCCGGCATAGTCGGCCTCGCCTGTCTCGCGCGGCGCCACGAAGTCGGCAAGACACAGGTTGCTTCGCCCCGGCGGCTTGGCCACCTGCTGGCGCAGGAAGTGAAGGACGGCAAGGCTCTGGCCGCGGTTCTCATCGGCGTACAACTCGACGTCATCGCCGACGCTGTTGGCGGCAAACAACCCGAGCGCGGCTCGCGCCGTGAGCCACTTCTCGCCGACGATCTTGTCGAGCATCGCCTCGGCATCGGCAAACAAGCTGCGGGCGGCTTCGCCGACTTCAGCATCGTCGAGGATCTTCGGATACTTGCCCTTGAGCTCCCAGGTCTCGAAGAACGGGCTCCAGTCGATCCGAGCCACCAGTTCATCGAGCGGATAGTCATCGAAGGCGCGCACGCCGAGGACGGACGGCCGCGGCGGAACGTAGCTGTCCCATCCACCGTCGAAACGATTCACGCGCGCTTTCTCGATAGGTTGGCGCACCCGCCGCGCCCGCGACTTGGCATGAACGCCGCGTACCTCCTCGTACTCGGAGCGCACGCGTGCAGCGAACGCTTCACGTTGCTCGGTACTGATCAGCCCGGCGGCCACACCGACCGCCCGCGAGGCGTCTTGCACGTGAACTGTCGGGCCCGAATAGGCCGGCTCTATCTTCACCGCGGTGTGAACCTTGGAGGTCGTCGCACCGCCTATGAGCAGTGGAGTTTCCAGACCCCGGCGCTCCATTTCGCCGGCAACACCGGCCATCTCTTCCAAGGAAGGCGTAATGAGGCCGCTCAGGCCGATGAGATCGGCGCCGCTCTCGGCCGCCGTCTCCAGAATCTTCTCGCACGGCACCATCACCCCGAGGTCGATCACCTCGAAGTTGTTGCACTGCAGGACTACGCCGACGATGTTCTTACCGATGTCGTGGACGTCGCCCTTGACGGTGGCCAGCACTATCTTGCCCTTGGTGTGGCTTCCCTCGCCCTCTTCGATGAACGGCACCAGATGGGCCACGGCCTTCTTCATCACGCGGGCGCTCTTTACGACCTGCGGCAGGAACATCTTGCCGGAGCCGAACAGGTCGCCGACGGCTTCCATGCCGTCCATCAAGGGGCCCTCGATGACGTCTAGCGGGCGGGCGGCTGCGAGCCTGGCCTCCTCGGTGTCCTCGACGACGAAGTCGGCGACACCATGTACGAGGGCATGGCGCAGGCGCTCATGCGGACCGGCGTTGCGCCACGTAAGGTCTTCCTTTTGCCGCCTGGCCTCACCGCGAAACTCCTCGGCGACATCGAGCAGGCGCTCGGTGGCATCCGGACGGCGGTTGAGCAGTACGTCCTCGACGCGCTCGAGCAGGTCTTTCGGAATGTCCTCATAGACCAGCAGCGCGCCGGCATTGACTATCCCCATCGTCATCCCGGCTTGCACGGCGTGGTAGAGGAAGGCCGCGTGAATGGCCTCGCGCACGGCGTTGTTGCCGCGAAACGAGAACGAGACGTTGCTCACACCACCGCTCACGAGCGCGTGCGGTAGCTCGGCCTTGATCCTTCGCGTGGCCTCGAAGTAGGCCACGGCATACCCATCGTGCTCCTCTATCCCGGTAGCTACGGCAAATATGTTGGGATCGAAGATTATGTCCTCGGGCGCAAAGCCCACCTCGTCGACCAGCAGCCGGTAGGCGCGCGCACAGATCTCCGCCTTACGGTCGGCGGTCTCCGCCTGGCCCTCCTCATCGAAAGCCATCACGATTACCGCCGCGCCGTAACGTAACGCCTTGCGCGCGTTGTCGAGGAAGGCGCCTTCCCCTTCCTTGAGGCTCAGCGAATTGACCACCGCCTTGCCCTGCACGCACCGGAGCCCGGCCTCGATCACGCTCCATTTGGACGAGTCGATCACTACCGGGACGCGGCTTATGTCGGGCTCCGAGGCGAGCAGACGGAGGAACCGACTCATCGCCGCCTCCGAGTCGAGCATCGCCTCGTCCATGTTGACGTCGATCATCTGCGCGCCGTCGTCCACCTGCTGGCGGGCGACCTCGAGGGCGGCCTCGTAGTCGCCATCGACGATGAGGCGCGCAAACTTGCGAGAACCGGCCACGTTGGTGCGCTCGCCGACGTTGACGAACAGGGAGTCGGGGCCGATGTTCAGCGGTTCGAGACCGCTCAGCCGACAGACCGGCTCGATGGTCGGGATTTCGCGCGGGGCAAGCCCATCGACGGTCCGCGCTATCGCCACGATATGCTCGGGGGTGGTTCCGCAGCAACCGCCGACGATGTTTACCAGGCCGCTACGGGCGAACTCGCCAATGAGGGCAGCCATCTGCTCGGGCGTCTGCTGATATTCGCCGAACTCGTCGGGCAGGCCGGCGTTCGGGTGGGCGCTCACCGGAGTACCGGCAACCCGGGACAGCTCGGCAAGATAGGGGCGCAGCTGTTCGGCCCCGAGCGCACAGTTCAATCCGACGGCAGCCGGCCGCGCGTGGCTCACCGCGTTCCAAAACGCCTCTGTGGTCTGGCCCGAAAGGGTGCGGCCGCTGGCATCGGTTATAGTGCCCGAGATGATGAACGGCACGCGCGAGCCGCGCTCGGCGAAGCATTCCTCTACGGCGTAGATAGCGGCCTTGGCGTTGAGCGTATCGAAGATGGTCTCGATCAGCAGCAGATCGGCGCCACCGTCGAGCAGTCCGCGGGCAGCCTCGCCGTAGGCCGCGGCCAGCTCCTCGAAGCTCACGTTGCGGGCAGCCGGGTCGTTTACCTCCGGAGAGATCGACGCCGTACGGTTGGTCGGGCCGAGCGAGCCGGCCACGAAACGAGGCCTGCCGGGCTCGGCTGCCTCGAATTCGTCGGCCACCTGCCGCGCCAGCTCCGCCCCCGCGTAGTTCAGCTCATAGGCCAGCCCCTCCAGGCCGTAGTCGGCCTGGGCGATGCTGGTCGAGCTGAAGGTATTGGTCTCGGCTATGTCAGCGCCGGCCCTGAGGTAGGCCCGGTGGATATCGCGCACGATATCCGGCCGGGTGAGCACCAGCAGATCGTTGTTGCCTTTGAGATCGCGCGGCCAGTTCTCGAATCGGTCGTTCTCGAAGCCGCGATAGTCCGCCTCGGAGAGCGCGTAGCTCTGGATCATCGTCCCCCAGGCGCCGTCCAAGACGAGAATCCGCCGGGCGAGAAGATCGTGAAAGCCGGCTATGCGCTCGTCGCGGTTCAACTCTTCGTCTCCAAGCTCTGATAAGGGCTTCTCTGTCAGACGTGCGTGGCGGCAAGAATGCTCCCACGCCGGCCGAGAAATCGCACAATCAACAGAATCGCCACTGTTGGCCCAGGTTGGCGGCCGTGAGGCTAGCAGTTCTATCGGGCTTTGCGACAATCCCGAACGTCGCCGAACCGGTTCGGCAGGCCCGGCAGAGGTCCCGGCGGGCTCAGGGATGGCGCGGGAGGATGTGTTCGCGCGCGGCCTGAGCCAGCTCGCGTGACGCCGCGGCCAAGGTCGCGAAGCTGCTGTGGCGGTAGTCGATCCCCCCTCGTAGCGGCAGCGGCACCTCGCCGTCGAAAGCCTCGATCAGACCACCGGCTTCCGTCACGATCAGACCGGCGGCGGCAAGGTCCCAGATCTTCGGCGTGGTCTCCAAGGCCAGTACCGCCGTCCCGGCGGCCACAGCGCATAGAGAGTAGGCAGCCGAGCCCAGGATGCGCGGCTTGAGCCCCAGCGTAACCTCGTAGCGCC
>PIVZ01000285.1 GCA_003354045.1 bacterium | reverse complement strand
TCGATGATCCAGCTTCTGCAGTTCTACATGCTCGAGTGCAATCTTCACGAGGGGATGAACGAGCCGCGCTTCGAAGCGCTGGCCATCGATGCTCCGCTCACCTGGAAATACCGCGGCCAGGTCGTGCCGAGCAACGGTGTCATCCACACCACTTTGGACGTCGTCGAGGTGGGCAAAGACGAGCGAGGACCGTACGCGGTGGCCGAAGCGTCTCTGTGGGTTGACGGGCGGCGCATTTACGAAGCGAAGAACCTCGGCATGCGCATTGTCTCGGGACAGCCGCGCGGCCGACTTCCGGCCGGTGCGACGGAAACGCTCGACCCCGCCGTTGACGTTTGGCTCGGCGACCACCGTCCGACCTACAACCGTCCGGCGCTGCCGATGATGTCGATGGTAGACCGCCTGGCCGCGGCAGTGCCCGGCCGTGTGGTAGCGATGCGGGATGTCCAGGTGAAACGCTGGGTCGACTTCGACGGCGCTCGCACGCTGCGCACCGAGGTCGAGCCCGTTCCAGAGACCGACGCGGCCGGCCATTCGCGGCGCGAGTACTTCGTTCGCTTGTGGGCCGGCACGCACAGTGACGAGCCGAACTCTCAGGCCGAGGTCGAGGTAGCGACCGCCCGGGTCTCCACCGGTGCGTACTCTGCGGCCCCGGCCGCGCTCGAGCCCGTCGAAGGCGAGCCGATCGGCGATCCGTACGAACGCGGGGTGCTGTTTCACGGACCGGCGTTTCAGGTGATGGATAGTGGCACCGTGTCGGCCGGCGGCGCATCGACCCGCGTTCGCGCGACTACGGGCGATGTGCCCACCGGGCTACTCAACCCGGCGCTGCTCGACGGCGCTCTACACGGGATCCCCCACGATGGCCTGCACCTGTGGTGCCCCGACATTCCGGAAGACCGCGTTTGCTATCCGGCCCGCATCGAGCGGCTCGAGCTGTTCGGTCCGACGCCGGTGGACGGGATGGTGCGCGTCGAGGTTCGCTTCGACGGGTTCTTCGCCAAGCCCGACTTCCCGGCCCTGCGCATACAGCTGATCGGGGAGGGGGGCGTGTGGGCCGAGCTCCGTTTGGTCGAAGCATGCTTTCGCAAGGGCAGGCTCGGCGCGGCCGAGCCGCGTGCGCGCCGCGCGTTCCTCAGGGACAAACAGTTCGAGCCTGCGGTAGCGCTTTGCCGGCGCGACGACGGAGAGACGCGCCTGCGCGCCGAAGAGGTGGAAGCCGTAGACTGGATGCCGGGCACGATCGAAAGCGTCTACGGAAGCACGGACGTCGAGACCATCGCGACCAAGGAGCACCTGGCCGCCAGGGAAGAGATCCACCCGCGTTTCCTTCCCGAGGCTCTGCCGTTCAGTCCGCCGCGCATCGAAGTGAGCCGCGACGGTGAAGACTTCGTGGTGCGCGATGCTCCCGCGGACCACGCGCCGGGAGCGTTGCTCGACGTTTCGCTTTTGCAGTCCTTCTGGAACTCTTCGCTCGGCATGCCCGAGCGTTGGGCCGGCAGCGACCTGTGGGAGGGGCTCGTCCAGCGCTACGTCCGCCGCCTCCATGTCCTCGACCCTCCGTCGCTCGCCGCTTTGAAAGGGCGCGGCGCGATCTTCGTCGGCAACCACCAGGTACAGATCGAGTCGTTGTTGATCACCAGCATCCTCGGCGCACTGACAGGAACGCCGGTCGTCACGATGTCCAACGCGAAGCAGGAGACGCGCTGGATCGGTTGGCTTCTCAGGCACTTGTTCTCCTACCCCGGTTGCCGCGACCCGCGCTCGATAGTGTACTTCGATCAGAGCAAGCCCGAGTCGATGTTCGGCATCCTCGACGCACTGAAGCCGGAGATCGGCGCGGGACGGCGCTCTTTCTTCGTACACCCGCAAGGGACACGCGGTCGGAGTTGCCGCGAGCGGGTCACGGCGATCAGCTCGCTCTTCCTCGACATGGCGCTCGAGCTGGAGGTACCGATCGTTCCGGTGCGCTTCTCAGGCGGTTTGCCGGTCGATCGCATCGAAACCAAGCTCGAGTTCCCGTTCGAGCACGGCAAGCAGGACTACACGGTGGGCCGCGCCATCGAGCCCGAAGAACTCGGCGCCCTCGCGTACGGAGAGCGCCGCGTGTGTGTGCTCGATGCCATCAACGGGCTGGGCGCGCCCATTGCGACCGAACGGCCGTGGCCCGGCGACCCCGACTTCGCCACGCGTGTGGCCGAGTGGTCGGCGCGTACCGGCGCTTACGAGGTGGAGGCCGCGTTCTTCCGCATACTCGAGGACATCGCCGCACCGAGTTCCGAGACCGAAGCGTTGCTCGAGGGCGCACGCACAGGCGAGCTCGTCGTGACCAACGATGAGCAGGGCCGCTGGCTAGCCGCACTGGCGGAGCGCGTCTACGGCCCGAGCGGCCCGACCGTGCGCATCGAGGGCTAGCCCGAAGCGAACCATCATTCCGCCCGTGTGTTTGCGCTGGAATCCTCGCGCGTGTGATCGGGCCGCTTGACGGAATAGTCCAGGAGCGCCTACGCCGTTCGACGTAGTGCGGATGCACCAAGCGGCCAGCACGGGCCGAATGATCAAGTGGTTGCAACTGGTCGGGGACTGCGGCCATCCTTCCTACAGCCCGATCGAGTGGGAGCCGGTGCCTTTCGACCGTTGCATCAACGTCAATTGTGAGCCCGTCGAGGATTAGGAGAGAACCATGGCCAGCATCGATTACGAAGCGGATATGACAGAGGAAGAGGGTGCCGTTCGAGATACGGTGCACAGGTTTGCCGAGGAGGTAATGCGGCCCGCCGCCGCCGAACTCGACGCGATGCCGGACCCCGAGGACGTGATAGCCGAGGGCTCGATCCTCTGGGAGGTGTTCGAGAAGCACCGCGCGCTGGGCCTCGACGAGTTTACGGACCCCGCGTCGGACCTGCCGCTGCCCCAGCAGGCGAGGCTGCGCTGCATCATCACGGAAGAGCTGGGCTGGGGTGATTCGGGGCTGGCGATCGGATTCGGGGTTTCCGGCTTTCCGCGGATGATGGCCGAGATGTCGGGGAATCCCGAGCTGGTGGAGCGCTTCGGCGCCGAGGACTGCGTCGGCTGCTGGGCCGGCACCGAGCCGGACCACGGCAGCGATCTGATCTACTACATGGGCCGCCCACCCGCCGAGCAGCCCGGCCGGCCCAACTGCCTTGCGAGCAAGGACGGCGACGACTACGTGATCAACGGACAGAAGGCCGCGTGGGTCTCGAACGGAACCATCGCAACAGCGGCCGCGATGTTCTGTGCGGTAGACATGGGCGACGGCGAGCGGCGCGATGGCGGGTTCCTGGTCCCGCTCGATGTCCCCGGCGTCTCCAAGGGCAAACCACTCGACAAGATCGGACAGCGTGCGCTCAACCAGGGGGAGATCTTCTTCGACGACGTGCGCATTCCTGCCAACCACATGGTGATCCCGCCGGAAGCCTTCGGATTGGCAACGGACATGATCCTGAGCATGGCGAACAGTGGCATGGGCTCGATCTTCGTCGGGGTGGCGCAGGCCGCACTGGATCTGGCCATCGACTACGCCAAGGAGCGCGTGCAGGGCGGCGTGCCGATCTTCGAGCACCAGAGCGTGAAGATGCGCCTGTTCGAGATGTTCAGGAAGGTTCAGGCAGCCAGGGCGCTCAGCCGACAGGTGACGCTCTACAACGTGACGCACGTTCCGCCCAAGCTCGAGCTGGCGGTTGCATCGAAGGTGACGTCGACGAGCACGGCCTTCGAGGTGGCGAGCAGCGCCTTGCAGATCTTCGGGGGCAACGGGTTGAGCCGCGAGTACCCCATCGAGAAGCTGTTGCGCGACGCGCGCGCCTCGATGATCGAAGACGGCTGCAACGACGTCCTGAGCCTGGTAGCCGCGGCGACTCTGTAGCGCGCGATTGCCGCCGACGCGTTAGACAGGGTCCCCATGTTCACCGAGACCACGAATAACCAGGCGCGTGACGACAGTGCTCGCGACTGGACTCGCATCGCGTTGTGGCTGGTCGTCGGCACGATCGTCTACAATGTCCTCGAAGCGATCGTTGCGCTTTGGTCGGGGGTGAAGGCCGACAGCATCGCCCTCGTCGGCTTCGGCCTGGACAGCGTCATCGAATGCATCGCCGCCGCTGCGCTGCTCTGGCGTCTGTCCGTCGCTGCGCGCGGAGCGGATGACGAGCAGGTCGAGCGCGCAGAACGACGGGTTCAACAGCTTGTCGGAGTCACCTTTCTCCTGCTGGCGGCCTACGTCACGGGACAGTCCGGCTGGACTCTGTGGACGCAGCAGGCGCCCGGTGAGAGTTTCGTGGGCATAGCGCTCGCGCTCGCGTCGCTTGTCATCATGCCGATCGTCTCGTTGGGCAAGCTCCGAGCCGCTCGCGAGATCGGCAGTGCGGCCCTCAGGGCGGAAGCGAAGGAAACCCTGGCATGCTCGTACTTGTCGTTTGCGCTGCTCGTCGGTCTGGTGGCCAACGCCGCGGCGGGCTGGTGGTGGGCCGATCCTGTGGCCGCGCTGGTCATGGTGCCGTGGCTCGTCAAGGAGGGTCGCGAGGGGCTGAGTGGTGAGGAGTGCTGCGACGACTGAACGTCTAACCAGGGGGCGCTCCTGACTGTGGAGGCGGCAGAAACATTGCGAGCAGCGCAACAAGAGCTCAGAGAACGAGCCCTATCCCGATACGCACTTCAACTTTCCCGTGCAATGAACTGAGCGAACCTCTCAAACGCCCCGAGTGTCAGTCTCGAGCGATCACTCTCGGCGTCTGGTTTCCAACTGGTTGACCACTACGGCGCCCACTGCGTCCCCCAGCACGTTCGTGGACGTGCGGAACATGTCCAGGAAGGCGTCCACGGCGAAGATGAGGGGGACGTAGTAGATCGGCAGATTCACAGCGTTGGCGACGAGGATCATCGTCACCAGACCCGCGTCGGGGACGGCGGCGGCACCGACCGACGCCAACACCGCGGTGATGAAGATGACTAACGTGACGCCCATCGTCATTGCGAAGGGCACGTCTGCCAGGCCTCCGTAGATCTGGATCAGGAAGATCACCGCCACGCCCTCGTAGAGGGCGGTCCCGTCCATGTTCATCGTGGCGCCGAGCGGCAGGCAGAAGTTCGCGACCTTGGGTGAGACGCCGAGCTTCTCTTTCACATTCTGCATAGTGACCGGCAACGTGGCCGCGCTCGATCGCGTGGTGAACGCGATCATCCACGCTTCCCGAATCCCTTGCCAGAGACGGACCGGACCGATACCGCCGATCGTCGCGCAGACAGCCACGAGGAACCCGACGTGAACGACGATCCCGCCGATCACCACGGCGCAGTACCACCCCAGGGTCTCGAAAATGCCGGGCCCGTTCTCGGCCACGAGCTTCGCCATGATGCAGGCGATGGCGAAGGGGGAGATCGCCATGAGCCAGCGCGCCATCTGCATGATGACGTGGTTGAGCCCGTGGAAGAACGCCACCACCTGCGAGGCCTTCTCCCCGACCACCGTGCAGGCGATTCCGAGGAGGAGAGCGAAGAAGATGATGCCGAGGGAGTTCGGGGGCGACGCGGAAAGCGCCGCGAACGGGTTCTGGAGGACGGGCTTGATCACGTCGTCCCGGAAGAGGTCCGCCGCCGTCTGGTCCTTCTTCCCGGAGAAGCTCTCGTAGCGCCGCGCGTTCTCCCCTGTCGCTGCCGCGTCGCCCGATTCCGTCGCGAGATGGGAGCGAAACTCACCGGTGGCCTCGCCGTCCGCGGTGCGCGCGGACTTGCCGGAGGTCGATTCGAACTCGCGCGCGATTCGCTCGATCTCTGCCTCCCGCTTGGCGCGGACCTCCGTCGATGCCCCTCTCTCTCCCGGCTGGACCGTCAGAACGAAAACGAGCCCGATGGCGACCGCCACCGTGGTCGTGCAGACATAGTAGACGAGAGTCTTCCACCCGATCGAGCCGAGCTCGCTCATGTTCGGGAGGCTCGTCACGCCAGCGACGATGCTGGCAAGGATGAGGGGCGCGATGATCATCTTGAGCGCGCCCATGAAGATCGTGGGTCCGAGAAGGTCGAGCCACCACATCAGCGTTTGCGACCACGCCGGTGGAAGGTTCCCCGCATGCTCGGCGCCTTTCAGCACGTAGTGAAGCCCGAGTCCGACGACCAGCCCGACGATCATGCCGACGAAAATCAGGTTGTGGAGCTTGCCCTTCATTCAACCATCCCTCATGGATCCCTATACGTGTGGGGTGCGGCATGAACCGCCGGCAACAAATGATTCATTATAGCAA
>PIVZ01000284.1 GCA_003354045.1 bacterium | reverse complement strand
CGATGATGTCCGCCCCGACTTCCTCGGCCTTGTCGATGAACGTCATCGGCGCGATATCTACGCCGAGCTGATGGACCTTGAACCCGGCCAACTCCAGCTGTTTGGCAACCAGCCCGTAACCGAGGTCGTGCATATCCCCCTGCACTGCACCGATGACCACGACTCCGGGCACGGCGCTGTCATCGCGGGTAAGGTGCGGGTCGATCAAGGCGATGCACGTCTCGGTGATCTTGCCGCCCACTATCAACTCGGGCACGAAGTAGTCTCCGGATTCGAACTTCTCGCCCACCAGTTCGAGACCGCGGATCACACCCTGCTGGAGGAGATCTACGGGGCGTTCCCCCTCGCTCAAAGCCTTCTCGACTTCGGAAACGGCCCGTTCGTCCAGGTCCCCTATGAGCCGGGCAATCTCGCTGACACTCATGTATGCGTCCTTTCCACTACGCCGACTCTACGCCCAACCGAGCCAGCTCCTCTTTGGCCTGCTCGAAGACGGCCAGATGCTCCGGCCTGGGCTCGATCGTCTCGAGATCGTAGAAATCCTTGAAGGAGGGGGTGCCAGTCATCTGTTCGAAGTTTGGTGCGAGCTCATCGATCCGCGCGTAGATCTTGCCTGCCAGCTCCATCGCCTCATCCCGGCTCAGGCGGCAGGCAAACTCCGTCACGTCCTGGGAGTGCACGGTCTCGTGGGCACCGAACCCCGCGATCCACGTGTAAGCCACGCCGCTCTTGGCCTGGATCAGGCATTGAGCCGCCGCCTGCATCGCGGCAATCGGCGTGCCGGTCCATTCCAGGCTTCCGACCACGCAGCTGCCGATCGCCAGCCCGATGTTACGCTCGGAAGCACGCGCCGCCCCGCTGACGGCCCATGCACAGTCCGGTGTCGCCCATCTGCCATCTATGTGAGTTGGAAACACGCTACAGATGGGACCGTGAGCGTAGCTCATCTGACCGAGGATGTTGGCAACCATCGCTATCGCTGCCTCCGCCCCATCGCGACAGAGCGCGCCTATCATGGCCATCGAGCTCTGCCAGGGGACGATCCCGCGCTGCTCGCAGAAGTGGGCGAGAAGGAAGCGCTCCCAGTTGACCTTCTGGTCGGGCATGATGTGGACGCCGATATGAGTGCTGTGCGGCCCCCGAAACGTCCCGTCCACGCAGGCCATCGTCGCACTGGCCGTGGTCGCCGTGCACAGCAGACCCAGACTCATACCGGGTCGCCCCACGGCTTCGAGCACCTCGCGCAGCCGTTCCTGCTCCCATAGAGCGCAGTGAATCTCACTGAGGGTTCCTACCTCAGGCACGACCTCGCCGACCTTGGTGATCCCCCCTGCGATCCCCAACCCTTCAACGCGCCGCTCGCGGATCAGACTGGTCATCAGAGGAACGAACTCCTCTTCGCTGATCTCCCCGGCTGCCCCGGCATAAAGGACGGGCGCGCGTTCCTCGTTCGCGCTACGGTAGGCGATGGTCATCTCGTCGTCGCCGCGTCCCATCGTGACGCGGACGGGATCGGCCTTGCGCTCGGCGGCCAGTTCGAGGATCTCGTCGCGCGTGTACTCGATCACGCGCTGGGTGTCCATTTGGTAGAGCCCTATCTCGGCCAGCAGGTCCACTCCCGCGTTGAACACGGCGTCGGCGGTCCGGTCGTCCACGATGAGTTGCTCCGGATCGAAGGAGATATCGTAACGAGCGACCAGTTCGCGCACCTTCATCGCAAAGGCAACATCGAAATCCTGGGCCTTCATCACCTTGCCGCGCAACGACCTGCGCTGGAAGTCCAGTATTGGGATCACCTGCCGCTCCTAGCCCCTCTTTTGTGCCGGATCGCACCCACCGCAGAACAGGGTCGACCGTTGGCCTGACCCGCTCCCCACTTATGCCATGGGCAATCCTCCAACCACTTGAGTTTTACCAACTATTTGGTTAAATAAGCAACTAGTTGGTTATCGCCTCGGGCCATGGAGGCTGTAAATGGTTGAAAAAATTGAGGGAAGGATCCCGACGCGGGCCGAGTTCACCCGCGAGAGGATTCTCGAGGCGGCCGAGATCGTGTTTGCCAGGCATGGCCTGAACGGCACGAGGATCCGTGAAATCGCGGACACGGCCGGGGTGAACAACGCCACCCTCTACAGCTACTTCCCGAGCAAGTCCGAGCTTCACGAGGCGGTGCTCGAGCGCGGGGTGCGACCGCTGATCGACAACATGGTGGAGTTCTCCCGTGGTGTGCGAGACATGAAAGCGGCCGGTGAGCTCCTGCGCGCGGGAATGAAACACCTGAGCGAGAGACCGAACCTCTCGCGTTTGATCTACCTCGAGATCATCTCCGAGGGCAGCTACCTCGAGGAACTTTCCAGTAGATGGCTTCGTCCGCTGCTCGACCCTGCACTCGTCGATCTCAAGGAAGCCACCGCATCAACACCGTGGGAGGGTAATCTGGCCCCCCTCGTCGTCACCACATTCGTGCAACTCTCGTTCGGCCACTTCGCGCTCGCCCCGTTGTTCCGGGAGGTCATTGATGCGGACCCGACATCGGAAGAGTGGGTCGCGCACCAGACGAAATTCATGATCACGCTGCTCGAACAGATGTTCCCTAACGCACCGGAGCAACTCGCATGAATCGCCGCAACAAGTCGGGATGTCTTCATCTCGGAAACCTTCCCACGTCCACTAGGAGACACCGATGGCGTCCTGGAACAAGTTCGTAGATTTTCTGGTGGTCGGCTCGGGTGCTGCCGGCATGACGGCGGCCGTTCGAGCCCACGCCCTAGGTGGAGAGACGCTCGTGATCGAGAAGGCCCCGCATTACGGGGGGACAACGGCCCTTTCCGGTGGGGTGGTTTGGGTGCCGAACAATCCGTTGATGAAAGGCCTCGGTTTGAGCGACTCGACGGAGGAAGCGCTGCAATACCTCGAGGCCATAACCAAGGGCACGTCATCGACGGAGAGGCTTCGGTCCTATCTGGAGACGGCTCCGCGCATGATGAAGTTCATGCGCGATGACACACGTGTCGAGTTCGCGTGCTTGAGCGATTATCCGGACTATTACCCGGAGACCGAGGGCGGAAAGCCCGGCGGGCGGTCGTGCGAAACGGTGATCTTCGATGGTTTGCAACTGGGCGACGAGTTCCTCCGCATGCATCCCCAGCCGCGGGAGAAGCTACCGCTCGGCGGGCGGGTGACGTTCGGGGCCTCCGACGGACACGGGCTGCTCACGGGCGAGGTCTCCACGACCTGGTTCATGTTGAAGGGGCTGATCAAGTACTACACGAACTTCCGGGCCCGGCGTCAGGGACTCATGAACACGGATCTCACCGTGGGTCCGGCCCTCATCGGCCGTCTTCGCATTTCTCTGATGGAACGCGGCGTTCCGTTGTGGCTCAGCACCTCGCTCAAAGAGCTCATCACCGAAGGCGACCGTGTGGTCGGGGCCGTCGTCGAGAAAGATGGGGAACAGTTGCGCATCGAGGCGAGGAAAGGCGTGCTGCTTGCCGCTGGGGGATTCGAGGGGAGCGCGGAAAAGCGCCACCAGTACCAGCCGGAGCCGACAAGCGAGAAGTGGACGGGCGGCACGTCGTTCAACACGGGCGATACCATCGACCTGGGTGTTGCCGTCGGGGCGAGCCTCGATCTCATGGATGACGCGTGGGGATGCCCTTGCGTAGTTGCTCCATATTCGAACCGGTCGTCGGCGTGGATCATGATCTTCGAGAAGAACATGCCCGGCGGCCTGATGGTGAACAAGAGCGGAAATCGGTTCATGAACGAGGCGGCTCCCTACGACGAAGCAACCAAGAACATGTATCAGGCCAACACGCCGGAGTGCCCGGCGATTCCGGCGTTCTTCATCTTCGACGGCAACTACCGCAAGAAGTACGCGTGCGGTCCGATGTTGCCGATCCCCGATGCACTCCTACCCAAGAACCTACACGACGGATTCTACAAAAAGGACGAGACAGTGGAGGGTCTGGCACGGAAGATCGGAGTGGACCCCGAGGGATTGGCGAACACCGTGCGGCGTTACAACCAGTTCGCCGAAACGGGCAAGGATGAGGACTTCGGTCGTGGAGAGAGCCTGCAAGACCTCTATTACGCCGGGAAGAGCGATCTTCCCAATCCCAGCATCGGGCCTATCGCGAAACCGCCTTTCTATGCCGTGGAAATCTATCCCGGGGACCTTGGCACCAAGGGTGGCTTCCGAACTGACGCGCAAGCGCGTGTACTCACCGCGGCCGACGAACCCATCCCCGGGCTCTACGCGGCGGGAAACTGCTCGGCGGCGGTCATGGGACGCTCTTACCCCGGAGCCGGTGCGACAATCGGTCCGGCCATGACGTTCGGTTTCATCGCCGCCGAACAAGCGCTCGGCGCCGGCGAGTAAGAGTAAGGGGTCAAGTCGCGGCTTTCGACTTCTCCCGCACCGTGCAATCGGAGGAGTGCTTGCTGTCGAAAGTCGCGACTTGCCCCCTTCTTCAAGCACGTCCGGGGCTGTAGTATTGCAGCCGATGGTCGACGACGAGATTCGCGTGCTTTCACCGACGGCGCTGCTCGGGTATGGCTACCCCGCGGCTTCGCTGGAGGAAGGCATGCGACGAAAGCCGCACGCCATTGCGGTGGACGGCGGATCCACGGACGGCGGGCCGTACTATCTCGGCATCGAGCCCGGCTCGGGGTCGGGGGGCGGCACGGCCGGGGCCTTTTTCGAGATGATCTCGCGCGACCTCGGGCCCCTTCTGGAAGCAGCGCTTGGAGCGCAAATTCCCTTGCTCATCGGCAGCGCGGGGTTCGCCGGCGCCGACCTACACTTGATGGCGACGGTCGCCACCGCCGAGCGCCTGGCCAAAGAGAGAGGACTGCATTTCAAGCTCGCGTCCATCCACGCCGAGATAGACAAGGGATACGTGAAGGAGAAGCTGCGCGCCGGCAAGGTCACACCGCTCGGCCCGGTCCCCGAGCTCACCGAAGAAGAGATCGACCGGAGCGTCCGCATCGTCGCGCAGATGGGCGTTGAGCCCTTCGTCGCGGCGCTCGAGAGTGGAGCCGAAGTAGTAATTGCTGGCCGCGCAAACGACCCGAGTATGTTCGCGGCCTTGCCCTTCTTACATGGGTTCGACCGCGGCCTCGCGCTGCACATGGCCAAGATCCTCGAGTGCGGCGCCATCGCCGCCGAGCCGGGCAGCGGTAGCGACGCGGTGCTGGGCACCTTACGGCGCGATCATTTCTTGATCGAGCCGCTGAACCCCGAGCGCTCGTGCACGGTGCACTCGGTGGCCGCGCACAGCCTTTACGAGAAATCGGATCCGCGGACTCTCTTCGGCCCCGGCGGCCGCGTGGATCTCTCGGCGGTTCGCTTCGAGCAGTGCGACGCGCGCACGGTTCGGGTGAGCGGCAGCCGTTTCATCCCTGATCCGATCTACCGGCTGAAGCTCGAGGGCTCGAAGCGGATCGGATACAGGGCCGTCGCCGTCGCCGGTGTACGCGACCCGCTGACGGTGGCTCACATCGACGAGCTGATCGATGAGGCGCGCCGCGGGGTGGCCGACAAGTTCCGCGATGTGCCCGAGGAAAGTCGCCGGCTGGCCTTCCACGTGTACGGGCGCGATGGCGTCATGGGCGACCTCGAGGACCCGAACCTGCCGCTGCCGCACGAACTCGGGTTGGTAATCGAAGCGGTCGCGCCCGATCAAGCGCTCGCCACGACGCTTTGCGGGCAGGCACGCACCTTCATGGTCCATCACGGGTTCGCGGGTCGGATGTCCACAGCGGGCAATCTCGCTTTCCCGTTCTCGCCGCTCGATATCCCGGCGGGTCCCGTTTACGAATTCAACATCTATCACCTCGTCGAGGAGGAGGATCCCCGCCGACTATTCGAGATGGAGCTGAAGGATGTCTGAGCGAAGCGAGGAGACCCCGAGAAGTCGAAAGCCGCGACTTGACCCCCTGTCTTCGAAGCCTTTGAGAGAGCTCGCCAGGGTTATTCGCAGTAAGAACGCGGGTCCCTTCGAGCTCACTTTCGATATAATGTTTGATGATGTCGCCGTGTATGAACGCGTCAGGGACTCGGGCGTGATCAACGCCGAACTGTTCAGCAGGTTATACCGTGTCGCTACGGACCGCGTGCTCGGGATCGAGGCTTTCGATCCGGCGCTGAGCATAAAGGCGACGATCGCACGGCCGGTGAGCTCCGGTACCTTCGGCGACTCCGATGTATTCGGCGCGCAGAAGCACGCCCCATTACTCGAAGTCGAGATACCCTGGGAC
>PIVZ01000879.1 GCA_003354045.1 bacterium | reverse complement strand
TGCATGGTGAGCCGGTTCTAGCATCGAGGTGGTGTCGCGCATCGGGGTGGTGACTTCAGGCCCGCCGGCGGCTTGCGCGCTCTCGACCGCCGCCTGGTACTGGGTGACCTTCGAACTCCCGATCATCAAATTGGCCAGGCCGAGGACGACCAGCACCAAACCGACGATGAATACTCGGGAAGAACGCCGCATACGCCAATCGCATACCAGCCGCCGCCGCCAGTGGTCAAACGAGGTCCACTCCGGACAGAGGTTTGAGAGCCGTCGGGGCCGGGGCTATCGTCGCCAGGTGCCGGCACAACCGAACCCCGTGGCGCAGGCCGCGACAATAAGAGTCGAGTCCTGGGGCCTGCTCCCTTACGAGGAGGCCCTGACCAGGCAACTCGACCTGCATTGCCGTCGTGTGGGCGGGCAGGTGGGCGACACGATCGTCAGCGTCGAGCATCCGCCAACGGTTACACTCGGGCGAAACGCGCCTGCCGAGGACATTGTCGCCAGCCCCTCGGAGCTGGAGCGCCGAGGCATCGCGCTGGTGAGAAGCGACCGCGGCGGCCGCGCCACCTACCACGGACCGGGCCAGGCCGTCGTCTACCCGATAGTGGACATAGAGGCGCTCCGTCTGGGCGTACGTGGCTGGGTGTGCCTGCTCGAGAAGGCCGTACTCGCCACGCTTGACGAGTACGGCATCGCTGGTGATCTCATTCCCGGACAGCCGGGGGTATGGGCTCACGGTGCCAAGATTGCATCTCTCGGACTGCGCATCGTGCGCGGCGTGAGCTACCATGGCGTGTCGGTCAACGTGAGCTTGGATGCGGCCGGCTTTGACTGTATCGTCACGTGCGGCGTCACTGCCGCGAAAGTCACCACCATTGCCACCGAGACCGGGGCGGATCCCACCGTGGAGGAAGTCTCCTCCCGGCTCACCATGCACCTGGTCGAGGCAATAGAAGGGCGCCGCTAGAGATGGCAGTTAGAACTCGCGATCCAGAAGAACTTACCGAGGGGATGCTCGCGGGAGACCGCATCGCCCTGGCGCGTCTCATTACTCTAGTCGAGAACCGTTCCGCCGACACCGCAGCGATCATGTCGCGCGTCTATCCCTCCTGCGGAGGCGCCTTCACGATTGGCATCACTGGTCCGCCCGGCGCGGGCAAATCGACGATAACCTCATGCATGATCGAACATCTTCGTGAGCGCGGTCTCACGGTCGGCGTGGTCGCCATTGACCCGTCGAGCCCCTTCTCGGGCGGTTCGGTGCTCGGCGACCGCATCCGCATGCAGAAGCATTTCCTCGACGAGGGCGTCTTCATCCGCAGTCTCTCTACGCGTGGCAGTCACGGCGGACTGGCACGCGCGGGCAGAGACGTGTCGCGGCTCTTCGATGCCTTCGGAAAGGACATCGTCATCATCGAGACTGTCGGTGTGGGGCAGACCGAGCTCGACATCATGGAGGTGGCCGACAACGTCATTGTGGTGCTGGTGCCCGAGGCTGGAGACACGGTGCAGGTCATGAAGGCCGGCCTCCTCGAGATCGCCGACGTCTTC
>PIVZ01000878.1 GCA_003354045.1 bacterium | reverse complement strand
GGCCACGCTGCCTGTCCCGGTGACTCACGCCTCGCGTTTGATTGCAATGGCCGTCATGTCATCCTGCTGCGGCCGGGCTCCCTGCCACGTTCGCAGTGCCTCGTCCATGCGCTCGATGATCTTCGCCGCCGGTTCGTGGCGGTTATTACGAACAACATCCTCGAGGCGACGGAGCCCGAACGCCTCGTCATCGCCGTTCATGGTCTCGAAGAAGCCGTCGGAGAATAGCACGAGGATGTCGCCGGCCTCGAAGCGCAGCCGGTGCGCCTCCTCCCACTCCTGCCCATCGACGATCCCCAGCGGGAGTCCCTGGGCATCGATCGACTTGGCCGAACCGTCCTCGCCGCTCATCCAGAACGACGGGCCATGCCCGGCCGAGAGGAAGACACCTTCATGCGCAGATGCGTCAAGATCGATCAGCGCAAAGGTAACGAATCGACCCGTCGAGAGATCCTCGTGGAGCAGGTCGTTCACACGATCGATGATAGTGGCCGGATCAGGATCCTCGCCCACCAGCGCCCTTACATACGCTCGGCACGCCGCGGTCACTAGTGCCGGTCCGACCCCGTGTCCCGTCACGTCCGCCAGCGTCACCACAAGGCGCTCGGCGCCGACGAGTTGCCAGTCGTAGTAGTCGCCCCCCGCCAGCTCAGCGGCTCGGCTGATTGCGGCAAGATCGTAACCAGCGATCGAGGGCGTGGACTCCGGTAGCAGCCCGCGCTGGATGTCGCGGGCGAGTTCGAGATCACGCGTCATCTGATCGTTGCGCCGCCGCGTCTCCAACTCGCGCACGGTGCCGATCACATACTGCCGCACCTCGATCGTGACAAACGTAATCGCGACCGTCGCCACGATGAGCACGGCGGTCAGGGTGAAGTACATCGCGACCGGGTGCGGGCTCGGCACATCGGTCCTGGCCAGGACGAAGATGACGATCGCGAGATAACCGAACGACCCCACGGCGCCGGTGGTGATCGATCGCCAGGGATCGAGCAGCAGAGGCGACAGCGCCAGGATGACCAGGATGATCGCGTACGCCGGCGAGACGAGCATCGTGTAGGGGTTGATCCCGGTCACCGCGACCAACATCGGAATGGCGGCGAGCGGCAGGCAGCACTCGATGACCAGCGTGAGACGGGCGAGGGTCACGGGCATGGACCGGCCGTCTGCGATCCGCCGCGTGACCATCCGCCTCACGAAGAATTCGTAGACGATGAACGGAACCGCGAGCCCGATGATCGCGATACCCGCACGCTCGGCCCCTTCCACGGGAACGAAGACGCGGAAGACACCCATCACGAAGACCAGGCCGAACGCGACAAGCATCCAAGTCAGGCGAGCCCGCTCGCTCCGAAGAGCTGCCTTCGTGTACGCCTCGAACTGCAACTCGGGAATTGGCTTCATGAGAGCAGTCTACTTGTCCGGCGTGTGTCATGGAAGGACCGAGCGGCTCCCCATCTGCCTCGCGTGTCGCATCTTCGCGGGGAACGATGCGGGTGCGTGCCTCGGGTTCATGTGGTTCAACTGCTCGCCGGAGCAGATGTTCAT
>PIVZ01000283.1 GCA_003354045.1 bacterium | reverse complement strand
GAGGTTTCCGACACGTTAGTGATGGATCAATTCAGCGAAAGGAACATGGAAAAGATCAAGCAACCTAAGGAAATATGCGTGCCGGCAGTTGAGGGAGTTGTGACGACGACAACAACGACCACCATCACCATCCCGCAACCGGACTGCGCATGTTGGGACCAAGTGCTGGGAGGTCTTGATATAGTTGGGGATGTGACGCTGTGGGACGATCTCAAGACCATAGTTGCAGACGGTTCTGCGCTTAGTTCCTGCGACATACTCCCAATCCCGCCGTACCCGCTACAAGTGTTTGGCGCGCTGACCGCCGGGGATGTTAACGGTCGAACGTCCATTTTTCTCGAAGGAACCAACAGTACCTGCAGCGCGATGTGGCAGGACGCAAGCAACACATCACACGTGGTGATAGACGATTCGGTGGGCGCCAACACAGACTGCGCCTCGTCGCTTGAAGCAGCCTGGAACGCAATTCCCGGACAGGGCTCCCCTTGCCCCTGAGCGTTCGTGAATTGCTTCATGCCGAGGAGCCTTCGGGCTCCCCCTTTGCTCCTGCTCTTCAAGCCGGTGCGGCCAAGGGACGCGCGCAGGCCCGTTTTCGGCGGCGGGTAGCGAGAGGGTCCCAGTACACAGACGGAAGGCTCACTCGTGGGGCAGATCGGCCCAAGAATCCCGTCGCCAAAATTGGTGCACGATTACCTGAGCACCTTCCGACCACGTGAGCTGAGACCCTGGGGGGCTACCCGGGGGGTCTGGCTCGACCTTGGAGTTCGTCAAGGCTGGTGCCAGCGTCTTGGCTTGTCCGGGAGGTGTCCTGCCTAGTCGCCAGACCGCCCTCGCTTCACGGCTGCAATGATCGTCTCCTGGACTGACGAGGGCAGCTCGTCCCAGGCATCGAGCAAGAGGGCCAATTCGGGGTCTGGATGAGAGGCATCCGGAAAGTAAGTACAACGAGAAGTACAACGAGGCTCCTGGGACTGCCCCTCTCTACTTATTTCTTGCGGACTTACGAGGTGGGGGTCGCGGTTTCGATTCCCCCCGCCGCGGACTGACCACAGGGCCTGCTCAGCCAGGAGGATTACGCCTTCTTGCCGGCGGCCAAACTGGCGATTTCCTCCGGTGAGAAGCCGATCTCCAGCAGCACCTCTTCAGTGTGCTCGCCCGGCCGTGGCGCCGGTGTGCGCACGCTTCCGGGTGTGTCGGAGAATTTCGGCGCTACGCCGATCTGCTGAATCGTTCCGTGCTCCGGGTGCTCGAGCTCGGCGACCATGCCGCGCGCGCGGGTGTGTGGGTCGGCCAGCGCCTCCTCCAATCCGTACACGGGCGTTACGCAGATGTCCTGATCCTTCAGTTCGGCAAACCACTCGTCTCGGGTTTTCTTTTTTAGCTCGCGGCGGAGAAACGCGAACATCTCCTCAAACCTGTCCTCATTGAACTGCTCGTCAGCGTACTGCTCGCAACCAAGGACCACGCAAAGCTTCTTCCAGAACCATGGCTCCATGCAGGCAATGCTCAGCCACTTCTCGTCCGCAGTCTCGTAGACGTTGTAGCAGGGCAGGCCGCCGTTGAGGTAATAGCTTCCGGGGCGCGGTGGGTTGCCGGTGGACCAGTAGTCGCTGGCCGCCAGGCACGCCAGCGACATCACGCCGTCGGTCATCGACATGTCGATGTACTGTCCTTTGCCGGTCCGCTGGCGCGCGACCACCGCGGCCAGGATGGCGAATGCAGCGAACAGCCCGCCGCCGGCGAAGTCGCCGAGGACGTTCATGGGGATGGCCGGTGGCTGCCCGGGCCAACCGATCATTCCCAGCGTCCCTGCCAGGCTGACGTAGTTGAGGTCGTGGCCGACGAGGTCCGCATGGGGCCCGTCCTGGCCGTAGCCGCTAATCGAGCAGTAGATAGCACGCGGGTTGCGCCGCTGCACCGCCTCGTAGTCCACGCCGAGCCGCTTCGCGACACCGGGACGGAACCCCTCGGTTACCACGTCTGCCCCATCGACGAGGCGGAAGAACACTTCGCGCATTCGTTCGTCTTTGAGATCGAGTGCCACCGACCGCTTGTTGCGGCCCATGGGGAGAAACGCCTTCGTCCGATCGCTAACACCCATTTCCGTGTCAACGCGGCGGCCGCGCCCCGGCGGTTCTTCTATCATGATCACGTCGGCGCCCAGGTCGGCCAGCAGCATCGTACAGTAAGGCCCGGGCGCGTAGCGCGAGAGATCCACCACTCGGATTCCCTGCAGTGGCATCGTAGTTCCCCTTGTTCGGTTATGAGACGCGGCCGAGAAGCAGCCGCGCGGCGGTCTTCAGGACGTTTCCGGCCTCGCGTGGTTCCTGGCCTCTGTGAGCCACGGCGATCAGGGCCGAGAACAGAACATGGCTCAAGACTGGGACGATCTCTTCCAGGTTTGGCACCGAGTCATCGCCGAGTAGCGTCTTCAGGTAGACTTCGACAGGCCCCGACCATGAAGGGAAAGCCTCCTTTGCCGCAGGGTCCGATGACGTCGCAGCGAAAAGCATCGCGGACGTCAATCCGCGGTTGCCGCCCGACATCTCCATGATCCGTTCGAACGCCTCTCCGACGCGGTCGGCGGGCGTGGCTCCCCCGGGTGGGTTGCGTTGTAGATCGTCGTTGATGCGCCGAGTCCACTCCGCCATGATTTCTGCCAGCAGGTGGTCCCGCGAAGCGAAGTACCGGTAGATGGTGGCTCGGGAGACGCCGATCCGGTCGGCAACAGCGGTCATCGTTACCCCATCGTAGCCGCCTTCGGAGGCTAGCTCGGTGGCGACCCGCCGCGCCTCGGCACGCTTCTCCGCCTGCGCTTGGTTGAAACGCCGCGTAACCGTTACGGTTTCGCCCTGCGCAGCCGGATCCTTCATGTACGCAACGGTAGCACGGGCCGGACCGTGTTGCAACAGGCGTTTAGAGGCATGTATTGACACGTGTCTCATCTTTCGCTAACGTGCTTCCCGGTCAGGCGGTGAGCCGGGCTCACACGTCCCCCGGTTACCGTGCAATTGGCGAGTTTGGCAGGAGATATGACAGCACCCGACGAGCCGCTCCCGGTCCGCAAAGGCTTCGATGAGGACATGGCCGGCAAGCGCGCCGAATGCGACGGCGGAGGCCCGGTCGAGGGAACCAGGTATGCGGGGCGCCAGGAGTTTGCCGGGCGACTGACCGGCGAATACGTCGATCATGGGGATCCGCCCTGGCGTTGGTATCTCATGGCCGATCTTACGGAGAAGCCGGAGAACTACGACTGGGACGCCGTGTGGTGCGAGTCGGGAAACATCTATCTTGCAGATGAATGAGTGAGGGAATGGGAAGAGTCTTGCGATGAAGATCGTTATTTGTGCCAAGGAAGTTCTCGACCCGGACGCAGTGGACAACTACGTCCTTGTGGGGAAGCTAGAGATAGGGGACGACGGGAAGACGCTGACCCAGAAGTCGATCCCGCGTCTGATGAACGCTTACGACGAGCAGGCGATCGAGTGTGCCCTGCAACTGCGCGACGCCGGGGTCGATTGTAAGATCCACGTGGTCGCGCTTGCGGCCGACCCCACGAAGATCCTCCAGCATTCCGTGGCGATGGGGGCCGATGAGGTCGCGACCATCCCGGTGGATACGGGGACGGTCGATGGCTATGCGACGGCTTCGTTGCTCGCCGGGTTCGTCAAGTCCATCGACGGGGCGGACATCGTGCTTTGCGGCCGGCAGGCCTCGGATGGAGACCAGGCGGTCGTGCCGGGGTTGCTCGGTGAAATGCTCGACATGCCGGTCGTAACGATCGCGCGCGCGGTAGAGATGGTCGACGGATCGACGGTGCGGGTCACGCGTGTGACGCCTGACGGCGACGAGATCGTGGAGGTTTCCTGCCCCGCGGTGATCACCATCAGCAACGAGTTCGGTGAACCGCGTTACCCGACCGGCCTGCGCACCATGAAGGCGCGCAAGGTGAAGCCCACGCAGGTTTCCCCGGACAGCCTCTCTCTCGGTGAGGATGGCGGTCGGTCGAGGGTGACGATGACCCGCCAGTTCGTCGAGGGCATTACGAGTAACTGCCAGTTCATCGAAGGAGATTCACCGGCTGCGGTGGCCGGGGATCTTCTCGAGCGCCTGCGCGACGAGCGCGTAATCGAATAGCTTGCGATGAGGACTGGTGCCGGAGAATTCGGAGGGAAACGTGTCTGACTCTGTTGTCGTATGCACATGGGACCAAGGCCGTGAGGGGCTGCCCGCTGGTGCGGAAGAAGCGCTGACTGTGGCCCACGCTCTTGCTGCCTCGGCGGGTCTCGAGTTGAACTGGCTGGTCGCCGGGTCGGCGCCGGATCGGGTGGCGGAGATCGCCGGCAAGTACGGGGTCGTCCACCTCGACAGGATCGAGGACCCGAAGCTCAGTGGTTTTCAGCCTGACGTTTGCGTGGAAGCACTGGCCCAGTACTGCAAGGAGCAAGCGCCGAAGCTGGTGCTCATCCCTCAGACCTTCGACGCTCGCCTGGTTGCGCCGCGCTTGGCGGTACGGGCAGGGGCCGGGGTGGTGATGAACGCGCTCAAGCTGGCCGTCGATGGCGGTGCGGTAAAGGTGACCGCATCGGCCTACGGCGGCGACACCCGGGTGGACTATGAACTGACGGGTGCCGAGTCGTGCGTGATCGGTGTCCTCTCCGACATGCTACTCGCGGAGGCCCCGGAAGGAGCGACGTCCGAGCCGGTTGTGCGGCAGGTGTCGGTCGATCTCGGCGCGGTCGAGGAACGAGTGCGCGTCATCCAAGAGGCGCACCTGGAAGGGCCGCGTCTCGAGGAGGCGCAGGTCATCGTTGCCGGCGGGGTCGGACTCGGGAGCCAGGAGAACTTCAAGTTGGTCGAAGATCTCGCCCAGGCGCTCGGGGGGATGGCCGCTGGGTCTCGTCCGGCCGTTGAAAACGGGTGGATCGATTCATCCCGGCAGGTCGGGCTCACGGGAAAGATCACCCGGCCGGTGCTATACCTTGGCGCGGGTATCTCGGGCGCGAGTCAGCACATGGTCGGTTGCGCGGCGGCAAAGACCATTGTGGCGATCAACAGGGATCCCGACGCAGCGATTTTCAAATACGCGAGCTACGGCATCGTCGGTGATGCCATGGAGATCTTGCCCGAGATCACCAAGGCCGTGAAAGGAGCGTAGAGATGGCGGCTGAGAAACAGGTAGTCGAGGGGCTTTTTGCGGAGACGAGTGCGGGGCCGCGGCTGTTGGGCTCGCGCTGTGCGAGTTGTGGTGCGGCTTACTTTCCGAAGGGGTCCATGTGTCACAACCCCGACTGCGACGAGTCGAAGATGGAAGATGCCGAGTTCGGTCCGAAGGGCAAGCTGTGGAGCCTGGCGATCCAGACATATCCACCACCGCCTCCGGCAAAGTACGACGAGCCGTACAAGCCCTATGCCATGGGGGTTATCGATCTGGACGACGGGCTGCGCGTTCTGGGAAGGCTGAGCGGTGACGACCTGACCGTGCAGCCGGGGGTCGATGTGGAATTGGTTATCGAGCCGCTGTGCCACGAAGAAGATGGCACGCCGGTAGTCACCTGGAAATTCAAGCCTGTTTGAGCACCGATTGGTGTGGGTGGGCGGTGCCGGTGACGGCAACGGTCAGGAGTTACGGCTCATGAATTACGAATCACGGCGAGGAGTATGAAACGATGAGGGATGTTGCAGCCATCGGCTTGGGAATGCACGCCTGGGGGAAGTTCAAGGACGTCGGAGTGACCGACCTGTGTCGAGTTGCCGTGGACGCGGCGCTTACGGACGCGGGAGTTTCCTGGCGTGAGATCGAGGCGGTCTCGGCCGCGAGCTCGCGCTTTTCCGGCGGCAAAGGCTGGGGTTTGAACGGCAACGACGTTGTCGAAGACATGGGCTCGACGGGGATTCCCGTCTACAACCTGTCGGCTGGCTGTGCGGCCGGAGGGAACGCGTTCAACATCGGCTACTCGCTGGTTGCCGGCGGTTTCCACGACATCGTCCTCGTGGTTGGCGGCGAGAAGATGCCCAAGGGATTCATTCAGACCTCGGGGATCGAGGACGCGACCGACCCGGAGTTCCTGCGCCAGCGCTGCGTAGGGATGCCCGGCCCTGCCTTCTGGGCGCAGCTCACCCGGCGGCGCATGATGGATTACGGTACCACCGAGGAGCAGCTCGCGAAGGTTGCCGTCAAAGCCCACGAGATTGGCAAGCACAACGAGAACGCGCGCTTCCGCGACGAGTTCACACTCGAGAAGGTGATGGGCTCGAATCTCGTCTGCT
>PIVZ01000282.1 GCA_003354045.1 bacterium | reverse complement strand
ACGCATGACGCAGAGCATCGCCGATCCCCGCGCCGACAGCGTGGGAGCAGCCCAGACTGCGGAGGACGAACCTCGCCGGCCACTGCTTGCCCGCCACTCCACCGGCCGCAGGAGCGGCGTTCTCTTGGCAACGTTTGTCGTTCGTGTATTCCTACGCGACCGAGACCGGCGAGTCGGCGGCTGCGCTCCGGACGAGCCGGCGCCGGTCCGAATACCGGTCGATTCGCCCTGTATCCAGGAGGCAGAGGGTGCTGTTTGGCAAGAAAATCATCGTCGTCATGCCGGCCTACAACGCCGAGAAGACGCTGCGGCAGACCTACGCTGAGATCCCCTTCGAGTACATCGACGAGGTCATCCTGGTGGACGACAACAGCTCGGACCGCACAGTCGAGGTGGCTCGCGAGCTCGGCGTACGCACCTTCGTTCACCGCGACAACCGCGGCTACGGCGGCAACCAGAAGACCTGCTACACGGAGGCAATCCGCCACGGCGCCGACGTGGTGGTGATGCTCCACCCTGACTACCAGTACACGCCGAAGCTCCTGGTCGCGCTGTCATCCCTTATCGCGGTCGGGCAGTACGACGCGGTGCTCGGTTCGAGGATTCTCTCCGAGGGAGCCGTGAAGGGCGGCATGCCTGTTTACAAGTACATCGCCAACCGCTTCCTCACGCTGTTCGAGAACACCCTGCTCGGCAAGAAGCTCTCCGAGTACCACACAGGCTACCGAGCCTTCTCGCGGGAGCTGCTCGAGGCCCTGCCTTTGAATGAGAACTCCGAGGATTTCGTCTTCGACAATCAGATGCTGGCGCAGATCGCCTACTTCGGGTTCCGCATCGGCGAGGTCTCGTGCCCCACCAAGTATTTCGAAGACGCCTCCTCCATCAACCTGCCACGAAGCATCCGCTACGGGCTCGGCGTGGTCTGGACCTCCATCGCATACCGGCTGTCCAAGTGGGGCCTCCTGCACAGCAGGATCTTCGACAGCGACGGCGCGCGGCTGGCACTCTGAATCGGCAAGTCGGCGCGACAATAGGGCGCGCCCAGGCCGATCGTTCGCGCCAGCGGCGCCTACCTCAGGAGTGAAGCGCGCACCTGCGATGAATCTCGGAGCCTACACGACGAACAAGACCCTGTGGCCGCTGGCCATCCTTGGCGGCGCCGCCGCGGTCTGCGCATGTGTCGGCATTGGCGGCGACTTCCCGCTGAGCGACGACTGGTCGTATGCCTACACGGTCCGGCACCTGGCAAGCAGCGGCGAGATCAAGTTCCTGCCCTGGGCCAGCCCGAGCATGGTCGCGCAGATCTGGTACGGGGCCTTCCTCTCCGTGGTCTTCGGTTTCTCCTTCGAGCTGCTGCGGGCTTCGACGGTGGTCATGGCGGTGGCGGGCGTCGCGGCCTTTTTCCTGGTGGCCCGCCGCCTGACTGCAAGTGGGCCTGCGGCTGCGCTGGCCACCGCCGTCTTTGCACTGTGTCCGCTTTACGTGAACCTCGCGTTCACCTTCATGACGGACGTACCCGCCCTGGCCGTCTCGTTGTGGGCCGTTTACTTCTACCTGTCGGGATTGACCGAGCGGCGCCCGGGGTACCTTTTTCTCGGCGCCGTGGCTGCATCGGTTGCGCTGCTCATCCGCCAGCAGGGAGCCCTGGTCGTCGTCGCGGCCGCAATCGCCGCGCTCGCGGCGCCCGGCTGGAGCACCCGTGAACGGGCGCGGGGATTGGCACTCATCGTCGCGCTGCCGGCTCTCGTCTTCGCCGGCTATCATGCGTGGCTGTTCGGAGTGCACGGCGCGCCGGCCGGCACCTCGATCCGATTCGGGGAACTGCTGGCACTCTCCCCGCTCACGATCGCCAATGGGGGCTTTCGCACGCTCTGCTACCTCGGCCTGCTGCTCATGCCGGTGGCCGTCGCCCTGCTTCCCGCGCTCCTCGGCTCGCGCCGGCGGAGTCTCGGCGTAGCCGTCCTCGTGCTCGCCGCCTGCGCCGTCTTTCTCTACCTGCGCGAGGGCGCCTTGATGTTCTATCTGACCAACATCCTCTACGACCTCGGCGTGGGGGCGTTGACGCTCAGAGACACACTCTTCCTCGGCCTTCCTCCAGATATCCACGGCGGCACTCCTCTCGCGCTCGGACTCACCATCATCTCCGCGGTGGCCGCCGGCGTGTTGGTGACGGCCTGGATGGACACGGACACGCGCGACCGCAGTCCCGAGACCATCCTGCCGCTGGCGTTGCTGGCCGTGGCCACCGCGGGGGCGTTGCTTCAGGTAGGTTTCTACCTCGACCGCTACGTACTTCCGCTGGTCCCGTTCGCCCTGCTGGTCACGCTGGTCGCGCAGCCGAAACTGCGTCCCGGCCGCGTCTCGGTGGCCCTGCTCGCCGTGCTGGCCTGGTACGCGGTGGCAGGCACCCACGACTACATGGCATGGAACCGCGCCCGCCACGTCGGGATCGAGCACCTTCGAAGCCGCGGCGTAAGCGTCAAGGAAACCGACGGAGGCGTCGAGTACAACGGCTGGCACCTCGCCGCCGAGCTCGGCACCTGGCCAACCATCGAGGAGGCACGCACAGGCCAGCCGGCAAGTCGCAAGAGCTGGTGGTGGGTAGTCGACGATCGCTAGGTAGTGAGCATGCGACCGCTTTCCGGCTACGGCGTGCTCGAGGAGATTCCCTACCGGCGTTGGCTGGTTCCCGGCCGCGGCAGCGTGCTGGTACTCGAGCGCAGTGGCGACGCCGAGAAAAGCAACCTTGGTGGGCTTTGACCGCCGGCGCACGTCTGATGCGCCGGTGGCTTGACGGGAGCCACGCCCACGGGCCTCATGAGATAGCGGCATGACGCACCGGGCACTACCGTGACATCTTTCTTACCCAAGGACTCGAGCGAATTGCGGGCGCTGATCCCGGCGTGGTTGGCGGTGTTCATCTTTCACCGGGCGCTGGTGCTCGCGCTCGGCTTCGACGCGCTTTTCTACTGGGAGGAGACCTACAGATTGCTGGTCGCCCGCGCCTTCCTCGAAGGCTGGCAGATCCCCTGGATGGACCTGCAGGCCGACCCTTACGCCGGTGGAAGCCTCGTCCTGTCCTTGTTGGCGACGCCGCTGGTGGCCGCAGGCGGCGGCTCGGTCGTCGGGCTCAAGTGGCTGGCTCTCCTGTGGGCGGCGGCGGGACTGGCCGCCTGGCTCATACTCGTTGGCAGGTACTTCGGCACTGTTGCCGCCAACGTCTTCGCCGTCTGTTACGTCTTCGCGCCCCCGCTGTTCGTCATCTACAACCTCGTCGCCATGGGCTCGCACGCCGAAACGCTCACGCTTTCGGCGATCCAGCTTCTCCTCGTCCTGGCTTATGTCGGCGATCCCGACCGCTCGAAGCTGCGGTTGGCCGCGTGGCTCGCCTTCGCCGGCCTGAGCGTATGGTTCACCTACACCTCCGCCCTGACGCTGGCGGTATGCGCGGCCTTCGCACTGGCCGCGGGAGCCCTTCCACTACGGCGGTGGCCGCTGGCCGCCGCTGCCCTGGCCTGCGGGCTGGCCCCGTGGATCGCCTACAATGTACTGTCGGGGGGTGCCACGCTGCCGGTGGTCGCACGCACGTTCTCACCGGCGGTGACCGATCCGCGCGGCTATCCCTTCGTCGTCCGCGACCTACTCAGCTACGGCCTGATGATCGCCTTGCAGTTCGGGGATCTCACCGCCCCCGGCGGCGGCCTGCGCATCTCTCGGTTCGGGCTAGCCAACGCCTACTGGGCCGTCTGCGGGCTGGCCTGGCTGGCATGCGTGTGGCGTTGCGGGCGCAGGCTGGCGCGTGAGCGGCCTCTGCCAGCGACCGTCGCGTCCAGCCCGGAACTGCCACTTCTGGCGCTCTTCCCGCTCTTCGTGGCGATCATAGCGGGCAGCGACCACCTCTACAGCGAGCTCGGCTTGGTTCCGTTCTTCGCATTTCGCGTCCTGGTGCCGGCGCTGCCGGCGGCCTTCTTCGCCGTCCCGGTGGCCGCCTCGCGACTTCCCCGCTGGGCCTGCGCGTGCGTGGTCTGCTTGCTCGTCTTGCTCGGCGCCGCGGGCACCGCGCAGGTCATATCGGCCGGCTCGGCCAGCCGACCGGCGGTCGAGCGCGACACTGCCGAGCTCGGTGCCAAGGCCATGGGCCACCTGCTGATGGTCAAGCACGGCAACGACGTGGCGCTGTTCCGGAAGCGCATCGCCGCTCTGCCCGAGGAGCTGCGCGCACCGGCCTACCACGGCGTGGGCTTCTCGCTGGCCTACTTCTACGGCTTCGGCGAGGGCCGCCCGGTGGCACCGCTTGCCGGCGACCTGGGAGCCGCCGACCCCGCCTACCTCGGCGACGTACTTGCCGGCATCGGCGACGCACTCGGTCCAGGCATGCCGCAGGTTCGCGCCCTACCGGGCTCGGAGCGAACCCGCACAATCGCCCACGTAGCGGCCAAGATTGACGGCCGGGCGCGAGAGCGATGAGCTTTCAGGAATCATCCGGGCTAAGAGTCCCGTCTGACATGCCGCCCAAGCGTTTTACCGGAGAGCAGCCCGGCTGGGGCAAGGACTTCGACTACGACGAAGCACGGCACCTGTCGGCCTACCTGTATGCAACCGAGCTGGCAGCCGGCAAGCGCGTGCTCGACGCTGGCTGTGGAGAAGGGTTCGGCACGCAGAGGCTGGCTGAGGTCGCTACCAGCGTTACCGGCATCGACCGGTCCGAGGATGCCATCGGCACGTGCCGGCGCACCTGGAACAAGCCCAACCTGAGCTTCGAGGTCGCCGACGTCGCCGAAGCCGGTGTGCTCGCCGGGCAATTCGACCTCGTATGTAGCTTTCAGATCATCGAGCACCTCGAAGATCCCACCGGCTTCCTCGAGAAGCTGCGTGGGCAGCTCGCGCCGGGTGGCACGCTATTGCTGACCACACCGAATCGCCTCGAGAGCGTCTCCGAAAACCCCTACCACGTCCGCGAGTACACGGCGGCCGAGCTGCGCCCCCTGATCGAAAGCGTGTTCGACCACATCGAGTTGCTGGGTATGTATGGCAACGAGAAGGTCATCGACTTCGACGCGCGGCGTGCCGCAAGTGTGAACACGATCCTGAAGCTCGACCCTTTGGGGCTGCGCAGGTGGTTGCCCACCTCCCTGGTCCGCTTCGCCTTCGCACGGTTGGCCCGCGTGGTCCGGCGCAGCGTGAAGGCCGGCATGGGCGAGACGACCATCGTCCCTTCCGACTTCTCGGTGGCCGGCGGAAACCTCGACGAGGCCCTCGACCTGGTAGCCGTCTGCGAGGTTCGGGCTCTATGACTGATCGCCCTCGTTGCCGTGTGCGAGGTTCGGGTCGTATGACGGGTCGCCCGGCGAACATGCTTCGCCCGCGCCCTGAGCGCGACGCTCGGAGGTGGGCGTGACGGAACCGGCCGGCACCCCGCAGGGGGACGTGAACGAGCCGGGACGGCTGGCGCGCGGCGCCTGGTACGGCGTGATGGCCCAGGCGGTGGACAAGTGCCTACCCGTCGTTCTCGTCCTCTACCTGGCGCGGACCTTCGCTCCCGAAGAGTTCGGCGTCTACAGCTTCGTAATCGCCTATCTGGCGCTCTTCCAGATCCTCTGCGACAGTATCGACACCGTTCTGGTGCGAACGCTGAGCCAGGACAGAGGCTCGCAGGCCACGGCCCTGCATGCCGGCCTGGCCTTGAAGCTCATCGTCGCGGTGGGCTCGGCGATCGTTGCCATCGCCTTGGTGGAGCCGGTCTCGAACGGCCAGATCTCATGGCGGCTGATGCTGGTGGCCTCCTTGATCCTGCCGAGCGCGCTGGGCGGCGCCTACCGGGCCTACTTCCGGGCGATGCTGGAGATCCGCTGGGTGTTCTTCATGGCCTCGGCCCGTGCCTTGCTGCTGGCCGCCGGTGTCTTCGCCGCGGTCACGGCCGGGGCCGGGCTGATGGTGATCTTCGCGACCATGGCGCTGGCCAATCTGCTGAGCTTCGTCACGGTGGCCGTGCTCATCCGCCGCCGCGTCCCCCTGCGCCTGAGCTTCGAGAGGTCCACCTGGCGCCGCCTCGCGACCGGCGCCGGCCCACTGGTTCTCAATGCGCTCGGAATAACGCTCAGCCTGAGAATCGGACACATCTTGCTGATGTCCATGCGCGGGCCGGTCGATGTCGGCCAGATGGCAGCCGCCTCACGCGTCGCCGAGGCCTTCAGCCTGCTGCCCGAGGCGCTCATGATCACCATCTATCCGCTGATGGCGGGACTGCACGCGAACAACTCACCCGCACTGCTGCGCACGGCAGCGCGGGTGACTCGCTACCTGGTGGTCGTCACCG
>PIVZ01000281.1 GCA_003354045.1 bacterium | reverse complement strand
TCATAATTCCCTCCCAAACAGCCCGGTTGGTTTAAGCAACAGCACAATGGCAAAGCCCCTGACTTCTTCCGAGGCCCTCCAGTAGAGAATAGCCGCGGTGATAAAGGTGGTCAGGTTCGCATCGAAAATCGTCCTGAACGCCTTCTGATAGCCGTTTGTCACCGCGATCCTGAGCGACAAAGGCCGTGATGCGGACGCCGGCCTCCTTGCCGGGCTCATGGACGACAAGGCCCGCGTTTTTGCCGAGCTTGCGCGCGAGAGGGTTCACATATTTCCCGGAGTGCGCGAGTTGCTGGAAAGCCTCAGCGAGCCGCGCCCCGGCGAACCGCCCCTCGCGATCGGCATAGGCTCCGGCGCGCTGCGCTCGGAGATAGAGCTGATCCTGCGCCTGTGTGGTCTGACGCGGTTCTTCGCGACCATCGTGTCTGCAGAAGACGTGAGGAGGGGCAAGCCCGATCCCGCAACCTATCTGCAAGCCTGCGAGGCGTTGGGTCTCGCGACCGCCGATCTTCAGCCCTGCCAGTGTCTGGTGATAGAGGATACAGTTGCCGGGTTGGAGGCTGCGAAGCGGGCCGGTATGGCGACAGTTGGCGTAGCCAACAGCTATCCGGCCTCCGCGCTCGACGCCGATCTCGTGTTGGACAGCCTCGAGCAACTCGACCGCGAGCGCTGTGCGACGCTGGTCGAAAGGATCGTAAGGAAGAAGAGCTAATGAACGAGGAAGCCGAACGCAAGGATCATCTGGTACGTCAGATTACTGAGACCCACGCGCACTTTTCGGAGCTCATGGCTGAGCGGTTGCTCGAGGTGGGAACCCACGAGCTCGAGATCTACCTGAGTGTGCTAGGCAAACTCGTTGACAAGCTCGAGACGCGGGAAATGACCATGAGGGAGACCGCGCAGGACATGTTCGCAGAGGTCGTGCCCATCGTAATCGCGGAGCTCGCACTCTGAGCTGACTCAATCCGCCGCAAATAGAAGGTCCGGCGAAGTGCCACGGATAACTTCCCGTGACATCCCGCCGGACCGTTAGCGGCAAAGACACGAGCGGGGGTGCGTGGGCCATCACCACACCCCCGCTCATAAAGCTGTTGCCGTTTCCGATTCTCTCCGTCGCCGATGCTCAGGCGGCGGCGATGTCGATCTTGCGCGCCTTTACCTCTTCCTTCTTCTGAACGCGTACCTCGAGTACGCCGTCGCGATGGCTCGCCGCTACGCTCGTGGCATCGGCATCAGTGGGGAGCTTGAAAGAACGGCTGAACTTGCCGCGAAAGCTCTCGCGCCGATATACGGCTGAATCCTCGCCGGTCTCGACGGAATCCTTGCGCTCGCCGCTTACCGAAAGGCGCCCGCCGTGCACGCTGATGTCGATGTCTTCCTTGGAAACACCAGGGATATCGAAGCGCAGCACGTAGGTATCGCCGTCTGCAAACACGTCGGATTTCGGAGCCCACGCCGAGGGCGTGAGGTCCGATTGGCCGAGTAGCGAGTTGCCCAGAAAATGAGATACGACGCGGTCAAAGGGGTCATGGCGTCGCCGTGGTGTACAGGTCGTGAGTGTAGTCATCTTGTCAGAACCTCCTGATAAGTTCTCTGTGCGAATGAAACTAAGTCGCTCTCAAAAGCTGTCAAGAGGTTTGCGACAATCCGCTACGCTGTGCGCGTCGAGTCGGCCAGGGATGTTGGAATCAGTTGCGCGGCGTCGTCGTGTGCGCGGCGGCTAACGCCTGTGAAGCGGTACGGTGACCCGGTACAGGCGACGGCCGCGTACAACCGAGACCAACAGGTTGTTGCTGTTGCGAAACGCGGCGAGACCCTTGCGGAACGTTTCCATCCCGTCCACCGTGCGTCCGCCTACAGCGCTGAGTATGTCGCCGGGCGCCATGCCGACGCCTTCGGCGGGACTGGCCTGGCGCACTCGCTTTACGCGCACGCCTCTGAGCGAGGCTTCCTGCTCCACGGCAACACCCAATCCGCGCCAGGCGAACGCGTCGATCAGCTCCACCGGCAGCGAGGTTATGTCGAGAGTTTTGGTCTGCACTTCGCCGTCGCGGCCAATGGTCAGGCGCAGCTTGTCGCCGGCGGTCAAACCGCGGACGCGGCGCGCGAACTCCGTCGTGTTGCGCGTTCGATGTCCTTGTACGTGGGTTATGACGTCACCGGTTTCCAGCCCGGCCGTCTGTGCGGGGCTAGCCTCTTCGATGTCGCGCGTGAGGACGCCGGTGCCCGGCTTTTCTCCGAAGTGGAAGGCGAGGTCTGGGGTGAGGTCTTGTACGTGGATGCCGATCCACGCGGGCCTCACCGTTCCGTGATCGATGATCTCCTCGACTATGTTGCGCACTCTACGAATGGGAATCGCGAAGCCGATGCCTTCCGCTTCGCGATGGATGGCCGTGTTGATACCGATCAGGCGACCCTCCACATCGAGCAGCGGTCCACCGGAATTCCCCGGGTTGATGGAGGCATCCGTCTGAATGAAGTCCTGGTAGACCAGGTCTCCGGCCTGGATGGTGCGGCCGACGGCGCTCACGACCCCGGTCGTCACCGTGTGGGAGAGGCCGAACGGATTGCCGATTGCGATCACTGTCTCTCCGATGAGAATCGAATCGTCCTCCGACAACGGAACGTGCGGCAGCGGCTCTTCGGACTTTACGCGCAACACGGCCAGGTCGGAGTCCGAGTCGGAGCCGATCAGGGTGGCGTCGAACTCGCGGTTGTCGGCAAGTAGCACGCGGATGGTCGAGGCGCGCACGATTACGTGCTCGTTGGTGACTATCAGGCCTTCGGGATCGACCAACACGCCCGAGCCCAGCGACGTTCGTTTCCGCGTCCGGCTCGGAGCCTGCTGACGCCCGAAGAAGTTGTCGAAAAATGGATCCCCGCTGAAGGGAGAGCGGAACGGAGAGCGCGTCTCCACGACGGTTTCCGTATAGACGTTGACGACGGCCGGGCTGGTCTTTTCGACGGCGCGTACGACGGGGGTCCGCCTGATGTCGCGCGTGGCCTCAGCCGCTACCGGCGGGCCGAGCAAGAAGACGCAGACGGTGAGGGTAATCAGCAAGCGTCGGTTCATACGGGCTCCATGTCTATGCTTCTGCCGGCAAGGTCCAGCGAGGCCAGGCGCACCTCCATGCGCTGGCCGATCGCGATGCAGGCGTTCGAGACGCGGCTTACCAGCTCCATGCGTTCACTCACGTACTCGTAGTATTCCGTGAGACGCCCGACGTGTACAAAGCCTTCAATGCCGGTGCCGTCGATCTCCACCCGGAACCCGCTTCGCTCGACGCTGCTGACCGTGCCCGTGAACACTTCGCCGACATGCGGTTGCAGGTAGATGACCGCGGCAGCACGCAGGATGTCGCGCTCGGCGTCTGCGGCGCGGCGCTCGCGGTCGGAGCACTGTCTGGCAACCGTCCGGAGCTGCTCAGCGGGGGGCACCGTCGAGTTCTCGCCGCCGGGCACGGTCGCGCGCTTGCCGGCAATCTCATCCGTGAGCGCTCTATGGACCACCAGGTCGGGGTAGCGTCTGATCGGTGAGGTGAAGTGTGTGTAGCTGGTGCTGGCCAGGCCGAAGTGAATCTCCTTCTCTGCCGAGTAGCAGGCCCGTGTCATCGAGCGCAGCACCATGAGGTTCACCTGCCTTGCCGTGTCGGTACCCGCGGCGGTCTGCAAGATCTTCTGCAAGGCCTGCGGAGTCACCGAGCTTCCGTCGCGCGCCAGGCGAAGGCCGAGGGCACGCATGCGGGAGCCGAGCTCGACCAGCGAGCTGCCTTCCGGTTTTTCGTGGATGCGATACAGGAACGGCGCCGACCGCCGTTCCAGGTGCTCGGCGACGGCTTCGTTGGCCGCGAGCATGAACTCTTCGACTATGCGGTGGGCGAACAGGCGAGGGCGCCGTCTGAGCGCCGCGGGCTGGCCGCCGGCGTCTACCTCTACCTCGATCTCCGGCAGGTCCATGTCGATTGCGCCGCGTTCGAGCCGCCGTTCGAGCAGCTTCTCGGCACAGCCGGCCATGAGAGCCAGCGCGCGGTGCACCTGTGGGTCAACGTCGCTCGTTTCCTCGCCGTCGAGCGTTCGCTGCACCTGTTGGTAGCTGAGGCGCGCGTCGCTGCGGATGACGGTGCGAGAAAAGTCGGTCGCGACGACTCGGCCGTCTCGGTCGATATCGAGAAACACGGAGAGCGCCAGCCGATCCACGTCAGGTCTGAGGCTTGCCAGGTTGCCGGATATGCGTTCGGGGAGCATCGGTACCGTGCGCCCCGGGAAATAGGTGCTGGTGCCTCTCTCGAAGGCTTCTCGGTCGAGCTTGCTGCCCGGCCTCACGTAGTTTGCCACGTCGGCGATCGAGACCGTGAGCCTGAAGCCCTCGCTCGTCTCCGCGATCGAGACTGCGTCGTCGTGATCTTGGGCATCGGCCGGGTCTATGGTGAAGGTAAGGTCGGCCCGAAGGTCGGTCCTGCCGTCGAGCTCCGCCTGTGTCGGTTCGCTGAGATCGTCGGCTTCGCCAACGACATCCTCGGGGAAAGCCACCGGCAGCCCCATCGAGCGGCACACAGCGCGGATTTCCGTGGGCAACTTGCCGGCGGCGCCGAGCTCCTCTTCCACGTGCACGACGAGGTCGCGGGTGGCGGTGGGATACTCGAGAATCCGTGCGGCCACCACGCGGCCCGGCTCGGGCAGGACGCTGTCCTCGCCGAGTGCCAGCACGTAGGCGTCCAGCCGCCGGTCCATCGGCAGCAGGCGGTGAGGGCGGTCCTTTGAGACCACACACACGAGAGAGGTTCTGTGGCGCTCGATGATTCTCTTGATGGTCGCGGAACGCAGACCTCGATGTGTGTAAGCAGATACCTCGACCAGCACCCGGTCGCCGTCGAGCGCCGGCCGCGCGCCGTGCCGCGAGAGCCTCAGCGGTGCATCCGGAATGTCGGGGACGACCACTGCGCGCCCACCGCGTCCCACTCGTACGGTGCCCGTGGCCAAGCCCGCCCGCTCGGTCAGTAACACCCGTCCCTTGGCGCGCCGCAGGATCTCGCCACGCGACTCCAAGGAGGCCAGGGCGCGGTCGAGCTCCTCGGGATCTGCCGCGACTCCGCGGGCCAGGCGCCCGAGCGTCATCTGCGGGCGCTTGGAGCCCTCGAGCCGTTCGACAATCCTGCGTTCGAGGTCGGTGTAGGAATCGTCCGTCACGGCCGGTCTTGTCCGGATGGCTCGGTCAGGAGCCTTCGCCCGGGCCTCTGCCGGGCATGGAGTGTTGGAGATCGTTGCGGCAGACCTCCCGGTAGCGCCGGCGGCTCATGCGTCCACGAGCACGCAAGCCGCGACCACCGATGTCCACATGCGCGACTTCGAGCCACGTGCTGATTGCGCGATGTTGCGGGTCTTCACGATCTGGTCGCTGAGCTTCCAGTGGTCGAGGCGCTCGTCGTAGCTCGTGTCGGCGTCGAAGGGCAGGTTGAGGATTGTCGCGAGCATCTGCGCGGCAAGATCCTCGGCATAATCGCCGGCCTGCTCGTCGGTCTGGCCGAAGCTGTGATGCTCGCTCAGGTACCCGTACATCGACTTGTCGCGCGGGATGGCGACGCCCACCGAGGCGGCCATATGCCGGTGTGGCTCGTCGGTCTCGGCGCGGCTCATCACCACGTAGAGAATCTGACCGGCCTCGAGCTCCTTCAGTCCCTCGCGCTTGGAAACGATCTTGCACCCCGCGGGAAAGATGCTCGATACGGTCACCAGGTTGAACTGGGCGATGCCGGCGGCTCTGAGAGCCAGCTCGAAGGCGGCGAGCCGCTCCTTATGGCGCCCTACGCCTCTTGTCAGGAATGCTTTGCTAGCGGTCTTGGCCAATTTCCATCCGAGCCCGGCTAAATGAACACGGGCGCGTCGAATTCACCGAACACCTCGCGCATCGCGTCCGATACTTCGCCGAGCGTGGCGTAGGCGCGCACGGCATCTACGATGGGCGGCATCACGTTTTCGGTACCGCGGGCACATTCGACGATGGCGGCCAGCGCGGCGCGCACCGCGTCGTTGTCACGCCGCTTCTTGAGTGCCGCCAGCTTCTCCTTCTGCCCAGTCTCGATCGAGGCGTCGATCTTGAGAAGCTCGTGGGACTCGTCTTGCTCTTCGTTGATGAAATCGTTTACGCCGACGACGACGGCATCCTTGCGCTCGACGGCCTGCTGGTAGACGTAGGCGGCCTGCTGGATCTCGCGCTGCTGATAGCCGTTCTCGATCGCGCGGACCGCGCCGCCGAGCTTGTCGATCTCTTCGATGTACTCGGTCGCCCGCTTCTCGATCTCGTCGGTGAGATTCTCGAC
>PIVZ01000280.1 GCA_003354045.1 bacterium | reverse complement strand
TTGTTCTCCCATGAGGTCTGCGACCCGATCGACTCTTGTGACTGGGCGCAGGTGCCAGACACCCACATCGAGACATCGAACGAAGGCCGTTGGTCGGCGAAGCTCGCCATCAACGGCGACGCCGTGGGTCATCTGGTTTCCGAAGGCTTCCTCGGCGACCCGTTGGATCTGAACGGCGACGGGCAGAGCGGCGACGTCGTGCTTTTGGTACACGATCTTGCGACCGGAACGCGCCACAACACTGGAAAAGCGGGACGCTCAGACCCGACGGACCCATCCGACTTCGTCATCGGCGACAGGGTCATGAGCGAGGTCTGCGGCCGCGAAGTGCAGCTCGTTGCCTTCGAAGTGGAAGAGCTCAGCGAAGGCCTCGTCGAAGTCGAGGACGGAACGAATCTCAACGGTGCGGCTAACGCACCGGGGATTCCGGCAGACATCGATACGGATGACTTCGTCCTTTTCGTTCTCGACGTCGTCTCCGGCGAGATCGTCAACGTCGGCCAGGCTCTGACCGGCTGCAACTTTGCCGCCTGCGATCCGAGAACACCCTGGCGCGTGGAAGGAAGCCGCGTCACTTTCCTCACACGAGAGGCGGAACAGGGAGGCCAGGACCTCAGCGGAGACGGCGACACGGACGATCTCGTCCTCCAGGTCTTCGAGTTCTGTACGGAAGCCCTCACGCCACTCGGCCGGGTCGATGAGGACACAGAAGAAGATCCTCTGCAGACGCATGACCAGACACAGGTCGTCCTCACGGAGGCGGGTCGTTGCGATCTCGGCGGTACTTGCACTCCCGGTGATGCGGGGAGCTGCGATGCCGGAGCAAGCTGCGAAGCCGACGTGTGCGACGTTGGCTTCTCGACTTGCACACGCCATCGCACGATTGGCTGTGCGACGAACGCCGATTGCGCACGATGCATTGTCCGCGTCCCGTCCACTTGCGTTAGCAACGCCGACTGTCTCGATCCGGCTACGTGTGAATCGCAGTTCGTCACGGCGGTCACGGCAGCCGACGACAGGGACAACGACGGTGTACCCGACGGCCAGGACAATTGCCCCGACGACTTCAACTCGACTCAGAGTGACGGCGATGGCGATGGCAGAGGCGATGCCTGCGATCAGAACGCCTGCCCCGACGCGCCGGCCGTCGGCTGCAAGGCGCCCGAAGACCGAAAGGCCAAGCTCACGATGAAGGACGATGCGCTGGCCAAGAAGGACTCCTTCAAGTGGAAGTGGGGCAACGGCGAAGCGACAACCAAGACCGAGTTTGGGGATCCGGTAACGAGCGATACGTTCCACCTGTGCGTCTATGATAACGCGGAGCTGATCAGCGGTTCGATCGTTCGTGGAGTGAGCCTGTGCGGTTTGAAGAATCCGAAGCCGTGCTGGAAGGAGACCTCGAGCGGCTACAAGTTCAAAGACAAGGACGCGACGCCGAACGGAATCGCCAAGGCGATGTTCAAAGAGGGTCTGACGGACGGCAAGGCCAAGGCGGTCGTCAAAGCCAAGGGCGCGAATCTCGAACTGCCCGATCTCGCGGCTTTGAACGGGCCGCTGATCGTCCAGCTCATCAACGCAACGACCGGAAGCTGTCTCGCGGCAGGCTTCAGCCAACCGTTCGACGTACAGAGCCAAGAGCAAATCAAGGCCAAAGGCGGACCGGCCGGGTAACGCCGTGAGCGAGTCTTCCGTCAAGGCCACGGTCGTCTACGCCGACGTTTCCGGCTTCACGGCGATCTCCGAGCGCCTCGACCCCGAACAGGTTACCGCCATCATGAACCGCTGCTTCGAGACTCTCGAAGACGTGGTTCTGCAGCACGGCGGCACGGTTCACGAGTACCTGGGCGACTGCGTGCTGGCCGTGTTCGAAGACTTTAACGGAGCCGCAACCGACGCGCGCCGCGGGGTCGAGGCCGGTGCCGCCATGATGGCGGCACTGCGCGATCTCTCTGGCAAGGCCGACATACCGGCCGACCTGAACCTGCACGTGGGCATCGAGGCTGGGTCGTTGGTGGCTGGCCGTGTCGGCGACCAAGAAGCTGACACCTGCCTGGCCGGTCTACCGTTGCGCGTGGCCGGGCGCCTCGAGGACGCCAGCACCGCCGGCGCGATCCTGGTCGGACCCACCGTACATGATGCGACGACGGAGTGGTTCGAGTATCGCGCGACCGAACCGGTGGCGGCCGGTGCGGGTGGGGCCCTGGTGGATGTGCACGAGTACATCGACAGGCGACCGGGGACCGAACCGTGGCGAGCGGCACCGGCCGGCGCGTCTTCGGCTGCTGTGACCGGCGGCGCTGAGGCTGTGACTGGCCGCGCTGAGGCTGCGGCCGGCGGCGCTGAGGCTGCGACCGGCGGCGCTGAGGCTGCGGCCGGCGGCCCGAGGAGAGGGCGTCGCGTCGGGCGTGCCAGCGAGCGGCGACAGGTAACCGTGATGTTCGCCGAGCTCAGTGGGTTCTGGCACTTGGCGCAGACTCTGCCTGCCGACCGTACCATCGCGCTGCTGTCGCACTACTACGGGATCGTCGACCCCATCGTGACGGCCTGCGGCGGTTTTGTCGACAAACATATCGGTGCGTCGGTGATGGCGTTGTTCGGTGCTCCCAATGCCATCGAGAACGCGCCGCAGCAGGCCGTCAACTGTGCGATCGCGATGAAGACGAGCATTGCGGAATGGAACGCGACGGGCGAGCTGCCGGAACCGCTGGCGCTGCGGGCGGGCATCAACACCGGATTGGTGATCGCCGGTGAGCTCGGAGGACGTATTCGCCGTGATTTCACCGTGATCGGCGACGCCGCCAACGTCGCTGCGCGTCTGTGTGCCAAGGCGCCGGCAGCGGCGATCTATGCCGGTACGAGCACCTACCGTGCTACCGGCAACGCTTTCGAGTTTCGCGCCACCGAACCGCTGACCCTGCAGGGCAAGGCCGAAGCCGTGCCGGCTTATGAGGTGACCTCCGAGCAGCAGCAGGCCTATCGCACGCGCGCTGGCAGCGACGGTCGGGTCTTGTCGTCGCAGATGGTTGGACGAGAAACGGAGCTGGCTGAGCTGCGCGAGCGTCTCGATCATTTGGTGGAAGGACGAGGAGGCATCGTATGCATCCAGGGCGAAGCCGGACTGGGCAAGACGCGGCTGGCCTCCGAGCTGCTTGCCGGGGCTGAAGGTGCCGACGTGCGCGTGTTGATCGGCCGCTGTACGTCTACTGGCACCAACGCGAGCTTCCATCCGATCATCGATCTGCTGCGATCGTGGTGCGGGATAGAAGACGCCGACGGCGAGGCAACCGCCGTCGAAAGACTCGCGGCCGCTCTTGGCGGGCTGCCGCTCGAAGACACTTCGGAGACGCAGGCCTACGTCGCGACGTTGATGGGGCTCCCGACCACGGCCGAGTTCGCGCAACGCCTCGAGGCGATGGACGGCGACGTAAGGGAGCGGCTGATTTTCAAGCACATGCGCGATCTGTTCGCGGCGTTGGCCGGTCCCGCACGTGCAAGCGACGGCGAAGACCTCATGCCAGCGTTGTTGATGGTGTTCGAGGATTTGCATTGGACCGACGAGTCCTCGGCCCGTCTGCTCACCTCGTTGCTGCGTTTGACCGAGCAGGCACCATTGCTGTTCCTCTTCGTGCTACGGCCCGACGAGTCCGCGATCGCCGGTTCGCTGATCGAATCCGGCCGAACGAGTTCGCCGGAGCGATGGACGCAGATCTTGTTGCAGCCGTTGGCCGAGCAGTACGCCGTCCGGCTGGTCGAAAGCCTGCTCGACATCGAAGACCTGCCCGCCGCCACGCGACGGTTGATCCTCGACAAGGCCGAGGGCAACCCGTTCTTTCTCGAAGAGGTCGTCCGTACTCTGATCGAGCAGGATGCCGTTCGCTTCGTAGACGGTCGTTACCGCATCACCGAGAAGATCGACAACGTGGAGATTCCAGGCACGATCCAAGAGGTGATCCTGGCGCGAGTGGACCGGCTCGATGAGCGCACCCGTAACGCCATACAGCTGGCTTCGGTAGTCGGGCGAGCGTTTTCCTACGAGACGCTGCGCGAGGTGATGCGCGACGCCGGCCGGGTCGACGAGGCTTTGGCCGAATGTCTGGAGTTGCTGGTCGAGAAACAGATCCTGCTGAGGTACGGCGGCAACTGGGAGATCCCCGTCGAGGCCCGTTCGACGGCGGACGAGCTGGAGTACATCTTCAAACACGCTGTCGCGCAGCAGGCGATTTACGAAGCCTTGTTGCAGCACACCCGGCGCGAATTGCACGCGGATGTTGCGCGTACCGTCGAATCGATGTCCGGCGATCGGGTCGGCGAGTTCGCCGGTATGCTGGCCTATCACTTCCTGCAGGCAGAGGATCTCGACAAAGCCGAGATCTACTTGTTCCGCGCCGGCGAAGAAGCAGCGCGCTCGGCGGCCTCGTCGGAGGCGCTCAAGCTCTTCGAGCAAGCGGCCCAGATCTTCCTCGAACGCAACCCCGACGGCGGCGACCCGACCAAGCGTATGCAGCTCGAGCGCAACATCGCGTTGGCGCACTGGAACAAAGGGAACCTCGCGCAGTCGATCGAGCATTTCAACGACACCCTGGGTTTCCTGGGAGAATCGGTGCCACGCAACCCGGTGGCGTTATACGGGCGTTTCGCTCGCGATCTGCTCTCGGTGCTGATTCGGCTTTACGTACTCGGCCCCTCCAAGCGGCGGCCCCGCGATCTCGCTCACGAGAAGCTGGTTCTGGAAGTCGTCTATGCGCGCTCCCGCGCCCAGGCCACTGCTGACGATGCGATGCGCTTGTTCCTCGACAACATCAACGCCATCCGTCGGTGCAGCGTCGTCGATTCGACGCTGCTGGAACAGAGCTGCGGCATCTATGCCACATCGTCCGGGCTCTTCAGTTTCGCCGCTCTGTCGTTTGACGTCGCCCGGCGTTTTCTCGACCGAGCCGAGGACTGCAAGCGACCGGGTAACGTCAGCGACCAAGTGTTCTGTGGTACCTTTCGTACTGTCTACAGTCTGCTCAGCGGCGATTGGCGCGACGAGACCGCGATGGACGAGAGCTTGGTCGATGCCGGTATCCGTGCCGGCGAGCTGTGGGACGTGAACACCTATCTGGGTCTCGAGTGTGACCGACTGTTTCGCCTCGGCAAGTTCACGGAGGCGCGACATCAGCTCGACCGCCTGGCCGAGCTGCGCGACACCTACGGCTACGAGTTCGCGGGATCCAACTACGATGGGATGCTCACCATGCTGTCGCTCGAGCAAGGTAGGCTCGACGAAGCGCTCGAAGCCGTCGAGCGCTACGATGCGACCCGTCAGGAATCGTCGCTACGCGTGCTTGCCAAGGGTATGAAGGCCAAGGCGCAGATTCTGTGCGGCGATCTCGAGGGCGCGGCGGCTACTTTGGAGCGCAGCAGCGAGATCGCGAAGGGCTCCGGTACGATTGCACCGTGGCACGCCGGGTTCGACGCGTTGGCGCGCGTCAGGCTCGACATCGCCAGAGTCGATGCAGGCGGGACGTTGCCGCGCGCTACCCGTGGCCGCCGCCGGCGGGCGCTGCGCATCGCCAAGGTGGTCGCGGAGCACCGAACCGAAGCGGCGCGTCTGGTAGGCACCTTGGAATGGCTGCAAGACCGGCCGCAACAAGCCGTGGGCTGGTGGACGCAAAGTGTGGAGGCGGCCGAGCAACTCGGCGCGCGTCCGGAGCTCGCACGCTGCTGGGCCGAGGTCGCGCACCGCGCTGGCGGGCACGGCGACGCCCGCGTGAATGGTCTGGCTCCGCAAGAGTGCCGCGCTCGAGCCGAGGCTCTGTTCGCGGAGCTGGGACTCGATCAGGATGCGGTTTTGCTCGTCAATACGCTCTGAGGCGTGGCGGCTACTCGGGCGACGTTATCGCGGCGTCGCGTTGCACGCGCGCCGCGGCCAGCGACGCCAGAGCCGTAAGCAGCAGACATAGCACGGCGAAGCCGTCGCCGATTCGCGCATAGATGGTGAAGTCCTCACGTGCGACGATCACTGCGGCAACGGTGGCACGCTCGATGGGGCCCGTCTTGGCGACGACCCGGCCGAACGGGTCTATGACGGCCGAAGGTCCCGATGTGGACGCGCGGACGACGTAGCGTCGTTGCTCGACGGCACGCAGCCGGGTCATCGCGAACGCCACGCCCGAGAGCTTCTCGTCGGCAAGCCAACCATCGTTGGTGAGGTTGACTACGTACTCGGCGCCGTCGGCCACCCGCCGGGCAACGGTCTCCGCGTACAACGATTCATTGCAGATGACCACGCCGGCTTTGCCGCCCGCGGTCTCGAGCATGCGCGCCCCGGTGCCACGCGTG